>NZ_JAAKEE010000017.1:0-55445 GCF_011038995.1 Adlercreutzia sp. ZJ242 | reverse complement strand
GGCGGCTGCGGCTGGGGCGGCGGGCGCCGGGGCGGCCCGCGCTGCGGGCGCTGCCGCCGGGGCCGATGCGGCGGATGACGCGGCGCTCGTGGCGCACTACGCCGACAAGGAGTTCGAGTACGGCTTCGCGAGCACCTGCAAGATGGTCCTGCCGGCGAGCGAGCTGAAGGGCAAGAAGATCCTCGACGTGTGCTGCCGCCGCGGCAAGGGCGTGTTCAAGCTGAGCTCGATGGCGGGCAACGGCGGCGGCGTCATCGGCGTCGACTGGAGCGCGGCGCACCTCGCCGAGGCGCGCGACCGCATGGAGCGCGCATGGCGCGACAGCGGCCTGGCGCGCAACAACATGGAGTTCCGCGCGGCCTACCCCGAGGACCTCATCGCGGCGGGCATCGGCACCTCCACGATGGACGTGGTGTACGTGAACAGCGTGAACACGCTGTTCTTCGACACCGCCCGCGCGCTGCGCGAGTTCGGGCGCGTGCTCAAGCCGGGCGGCCTGCTCGTGTTCGAGACGGTGCTCGCCGACCGCGAGCGCGACGACGACGTGGTGGCTGCTGCTCGCGAGCTGGGCAACTGCATCCAGGCGGCGCGCACGCGGCAGGAGAACGAGGCGTGGCTCGCAGCTGCGGGATTCGGCGAGGCGACCGTCGTGGAGTCCTACGCGGTGGAGGCGAGCCGCGGCTTCAAGCCGGGCAGCACGGTGGACGTGGTGCCCGGTGACGAGGACGTGCGCTACGAGGCCGTGTCGCTCTACGTGAGCAAGCTCTAGCGGCCGTCGGCCTGCGGAGCGGGGAGGCGGGGCGCGCGTCTGCCCAAAGGAGGTTGTTGAGCATGGAAGTGCCAGTTGAGAGGCGGTTTCGCGGGTCGGTGCGGCTCGTCACGCTGCATCTGTGGCGCGTGGCGAAGTCGACGGATCTTGAGGACGGCTTCGCCTGCGCGCGCGAGCTCGGGATGATCGACGAGGGCAACGAGCGGTTCATCCGCCGCTGCCTGGCGATCGACGCGCAGCTCGAGGCGGGGGAGGAGCCTGCCGAGCCCGTGACGCCCGCGCTCGTGCAGGAGCTGCAGGCGTGTGCCATCAGGCTGAACTCCGCCGACCCGGCGTAGGGCCCCGCATAAGGGAAAGCGCGCGGCTTCGCGGGTCGCGCGCTTCCTCACCGCCTCGTCGCAAGGCGGCGCCTCGGGAGCGCCGCTGCCTGTTCGCCGATCAGTCGCCGAACAGCTTCTTGCTGGCGATGGTGTTCTCGAGGGAGTTTCCGTTTTGGGAGTGCCGCTGCGCCGTCGCCGACCCGGATGACTGCGAGCGCTCGTTGAACGTGGTGCAGAACCCCTTGAGCCCCCGCAGCAGCTCCTCGAGCGAGCCTCTGTGGATGTCCTCCAGGTAGGTCTTGAAGGCGGCGTACACCTCGTCGGCGCTGCCCACGCGCAGCTTGGGCGCGGTGACGGCGAGCCAGCCGTGCAGCGCGGCGGCCAGGCGCGCCGACCCGCCCTCCTCGCCGTACATGCGCTCGACGGGTGCCCAGTAGCGGTCGTACAGGCGCGTCTGCTCGTCGTAGCTGGCGCTGGCGAGCAGCAGGTTGCGCACGAGGTCGGCCGTCGACAGCGGCATGCCCTTCGAGTTCAGGCTCTCGAAGATGAGCTGCGCGCGGTCCTCGCCCTCGAGCTCGGCGGCCAGCACGACGAGCCGCTGCAGGCCGCCCCAGAGCGCCGCGGCGTCCTCGGCGTCGAAGCGCTCGCCCATCTTCTCGCGGAAGCGGCGGTAGTTGCTGATGACGTTGGCAGACAGGTCGTCTTCTTCGGGAAGCTCCGTCTTCTCGAGCACGGCTGACAGCGTGGCGCGGTCGACGCGCGAGAGCAGCAGCTTCGGCGCGGGCGTGCCGTCGGACGCCGCGGGCATGCCCGGCGCGCGCAGGTAGCGCTGCGTGATGCCCTCGGCCGTGGCCCCCTCGAGCGTGAGGCCGGACTCGCCCAGGTAGTCGCGCAGCGCGGTGAGCAGGAGCGTGAGCGTGGCCGTGCGCTGCTGCCCGTCGATGACGTGCAGGTGCTCGGCGCCGGCGGCGTCGCCCGGCTCGTGCGCGTACAGGACGGTGCCGGTGAAGTGCGTGGCCCCCGTGCGTCCCGCGCGCATGACGTCGGCCCACAGCTGGTCGCACTGGCGCGTGCTCCACGCGTAGACGCGCTGGTAGACGGGGATCACGAGCTGGGTGTCCGGCGCTCCCAGAAAGTCGAGGAGCGTTTCTTGTCTGATGATCATGACGCCTCCCTACTGCGTCGCGTCGACGGCCGACATGGCCTCGTTGTACTTCTGCGCAGCCCCCTCGTGGTCGGTCTTCTTGAGCTTGCGGTCCGCCACGAGCGTGGGCGCGCCGTTGATGGCCCAGTTGAACGACGAGCGGAACTTCTTCACGGCGTGGTAGCGGTAGTTCTCCGCCCACACGAGGCTGAAGTTGCGCAGCTCGGCGAGCAGGCTCTCGGTGGTTCCCTCGAACTCGTCCTCCACGTAGCGCTTGAACACGCTGTACACCTCGCCCGTGCCCTTCGCGCGCACCTTGCGGAAGCGCAGCGAGAGCCAGCCCTGGATGGCGTTGTCGAGGCGCAGCGAGCCGGGGTCGGGCGCGAACATGCCCTCGATGGGCGACCAGTACTCGTCGTAGAGGCGGGTCTGCTCGGCGTGCGTCTCGGCGAGCAGGAGGTAGTTGCGCACGAGGTCGGCCGTGGTGAGCGGCAGGCCCTTGGAGTTCAGGCTCTCGAAGATGAGCTGGGCGTTGTCGGAGCGGTCGACCTGCGCGCCCACCACGAACAGCAGGTTGACCCCGCGCCAGAAGGCCGCGGGGTCGAAGCCCTCCTCGGCCATCTTGCCCTCGAAGAAGGCGAGGTTGGCCATGACGTTCTCCGAGGGGCTTTTCGGCAGCTCCTCGCGCATGGCGACGGCGAGGAGCGTGTCGCGGTCGGTGCGGGAGAGGAGGAGCTTGGCCTGGCTGGCGGCTCCGGTGGGGGCGCTGGCGGGGGTTCCGGTTGCGCTGTCGGCGCCGGCCGCGTCAGCCGCGCCGGCCGGGGTCGCGCTGTCGGCGTCAGCGGGCGTCGTCTTGAGGAACCGCCGCTCGATGCTCGCGGCGTCGACGCCCGCGCCAGCGTCGGCATGCGCGCCGAGGTAGCGGGCGAACGCCGCGAGCATCAGCGTGAGCGTGGTCAGGCGCTGCTGCCCGTCGACCACCGCCAGGCGCGTGATGCCGCCCGCGTCCTGCGCGTCCTGCTCGTAGAGCAGCGTGCCCACGAAGTGCGTCAGGTTCGACTTCGCGGCGCGGTGCACGTCGAGCCAGAGCTCCTCGCACTGGCGGTGCTTCCACGAGTAGAGGCGCTGGTATGTGGGGACGACGAACTGGACGTGCTCCCTCCCGAGCAGGTCCAAGAGCGCGTCGTTGCTTGTCTTCATGAAGCGTCACCTCCTGTTTCCGGTGTTGGCTTGCTGTGATTGTAGGAAACGCGCCGCGTGTGTGGCGTACAGAATCGTACAATATGTACGATAACTTGCGCCCACGTGCGCGGGCGCGCCTCGGTGCGCGGCGCGGGCGGCGCACGCCGAGGGCGGCGAGGCCGAAGGCAACAGCGAAGGCAGCGGCGGCGCACGCCGAGGGCGCGAGCGGAGACGCTCGAGGCGAAGGAGGAAGCCCATGACTGACGCGCGGGCGCGGCGCAGCCGCGAGGCGATAAAGGACGCGCTCTTAGACCTGCTCGGCACGCGGCAGCTGGCGAGCATCACCATGTCGGAGCTCGCGCGCGCGGCGCACGTGAGCCGCTCGACGCTGTACGCGCACTTCGGCAACGTGCAGGAGGCCTACGAGGAGCTCGCCTACGACTTCACGGCGCGCATCCCCCCGCTCGAGGCGTTCGTGGGCTGCGAGGGCTGCGCGGCGCGCCGTCTGGACGCGCAGCCGTTCTGCGTGGCCATTCGCAACGCGGGGAAGTACCTGCCGCTCGTGCGGGACACGCGCTTCCTCCCCACGCTGTTCGAGCGCGTCGAGGCCGGGGCGTACGCGAGCGAGATGGTGGCGACGTACCGCGCGGCGGGGCTCGAGGAGGCGCATGCGCGCGCCATGCTGCGCTTCCAGCTGAGCGGCTGCTACGCGGTGGCGCTCTCGGGCGTGCGCGCGGAGGACTGGCCGCGCCTGCAGCAGTCCATCGACACGTTCATCATGGGCGGCATCGGCGCGCTGCGCACGCGCTAGCAGCGCCAACGGGCGAATTTCGCGACTTTGATCCAGGATGAGCGGGGCCTCCCCCTAGGGAAAACGGGGAGGGTGCGTTACAATAGCAGAACGTGTCTAGTGGGCGGAAGCATGGGCTGAAGCGCGCGGGACGCGCTTCGAGAAATGCAAGCGAGTTCATGTACAGGGGGAGAGACTGTGCAAGTAAAAGATAGGGCGCTGGAGGATGACGGCGAGCGCCAGGAACTGGTCCTCACCATAACCGCGAGCGCCGAGGAAGTCGACGCGAGCGCCAAGGAGTTCTTCGGGCAGATCGCCCAGCGTGACCTCAAGGGATTCCGCAAGGGCAAGGCCCCGCGCGCCATCCTGGAGCAGAGCGTCGGCGGGCATGCGAACGCCATGGGCGGCGTGGCCGAGACGCTCATCAACGAGATGGCCTTCAAGGCCATCGACGGGGCCGACGTGATCTTCATCGAGGAGCCGCAGTTCAACGTGACCGACCAGCTCGAGGAGGGCCGCCCCTTCACGTTCACCGTGTCGGGCCTGGTGGCCCCCGCCATGAAGCTCACGAGCTGCGAGCCAGTCTCCATCGAGATGCCCCCCGAGGAGGTCACCGACGAGGAGGTGGACGCCCAGCTCGCCGAGCTGCAGGACTACTACCACTCCTTCGAGGAGATCGCCGACCCCGACCACGTGGCCGAGCCGGGCGACTACATGATGGCGGTGCTCTCGGTCGACAACCACGGCAAGGTGATATCCGGGCTCTCCAACGCCAGCCGCATGATCGGCCTGGGCGAGGGCATCATGCCCGCGTCGTTCGACGAGAAGGTCTACGGCGCGAAGGCCGGCGATGTGCTCGAGTTCGACTTCGAGGCGAAGGACGACGAGGGCGGCTCCGAGTTCGGCGACGGCGAGCTGCACGCCGTGGTGGAGATCAAGAGCTTCCGCAAGCGCGTCCTCCCCGCGATCGACGACGAGCTCGCCGCGAAGGTGGGCTGCACCAGCGTGGAGGACATGCGCAAGCAGATGCGCCACAGCATCAGCGTGCAGAAGGGCAAGGAGCTCCCCAAGCTCAAGGTCGATCGCGTGATCGACGCGGTGCTCGAGCGCCTCGACGGCGAGGTCCCCGGCTACTACGTGGACTTCATCCGCCAGGACGTGGGGCGCGAGCTCATGCAGTCGCTCGAGAAGCAGGGCACGAACCTCCAGCAGTGGATGCTCCAGAACAGCATCCAGGCCGACCAGATGAAGGAGGACGTGGCCACCGAGGCGCAGCGCCGCGCCTCCATCGACTGCGCGCTCGAGGCGCTCTTCCGCGACCTGGGGCTCGAGCTCACCGACGAGGACATCGACAAGATGTTCGAGGGCGATGACGACCCGGCCGCCACGCGCGCGGCGTGGGAGAAGGCCAACCGCATGGCCGACGTGCGCAAGATGTGCCGCCAGACGAAGGCAACCGACTGGCTGGTGGAGAACGCGCAGGTGACGGTGGTGGCCGACGCCTAGGCGGGCGGCGCGCGCAGGCTAGCGATGCGCAGGCCGCGCGCAGGCGGTCGCGCGGCGGCGGGCCGGCGATGCATGGCGGACCCGGCGCACGGCGGCCTGCGGCGGCCCTCGCCTCGCCCGTGCGCGGCAACCTGCGCTTTACGAGGTATCTGTTCTGCCTGCGAGCTTCGCAGGCGGCTTGAACCAATCCTGAAAGGGGATTACCGATGCAACTTGGATCTACGGTGACGCTCGTCTACAAGGGCACGCTCGAGGACGGCACGGTGTTCGGCTTCGCCAACGAAGAGGACCCCATGAAGTTCCAGACGGGCATGGACATGGCCATCGACGGCTTCGAGCAGGCCATCCTCGCGATGAGCGAGGTGGGCGAGAAGAAGACGTTCACCATCAGCGAGTACGAGGCGTACGGCGAGTACCTCGACGACTACACGGCCGAGATTCCGCTCGAGCAGATTCCCACCAACGTGAAGGTGGGCAAGCGCATCTGGCTGTCGAGCAGCGAGGACGGCGCGCCCGTGCCGGCGACGGTGCTCGAGGTGAAGGACGGCATCGCGAAGTTCGACCTGAACCACCCGCTGGCGGGCAAGAGCCTCACGTTCGAGGTCGAGATCCTCGAGATCGAGGACGCCCCCGAGAACTTCGTGTCGGCCCAGGAGAAGGCGCAGCACATGAAGGAGCAGACCAAGCTCCTCGGCGGCGACCAGGGGATCGACTACCGCTAGGACATCCTGCCCGCCGCCTGCGCGCGCAGGCGGCGGGCTTTCGTTTCCGACACATTTCACTTGGAGGTTTTCCACATGGCGAAACAACGCTTTACCCTTACCTCGTACGACCCGGTGTACGCCATTGCCGAGGAGGTAAGGATCCCCGAGGAGGTCATCCGCGAACAGGCGCTCCGCTGGCTGAAGCTGCAGTGCTGCAAGGAGGGCGAGGAGCCGCGCCTGTCGAACCAGTGGGTGGCGGCGCACACGAAGGACTTCAAGAACGTCGAGGAGCTGATGATCTTCATCCGCTACAACATGTACCGCGACAACCGCGAGGTGCAGGAGCTCTCCGACCAGGACGCCATCTGCAAGGAGCTCTCGAAGCGCCTGGTGGAGGAGCTGCCGGCTGACCTGGTTGAGGAGTCCCTCTACGCGGCGAACTACCGCCTCGAGGAGATGATCAGCCGCAACGGCATGACCATCGAGGACTTCTGCCGTCAGCGCGGCATGACGCTCGACCAGCTGTACGCCGACGTCAAGGAGCGCACCCTCCAGAGCCTGAAGGAGGACTCGGCGCTCGAGGCGTACGCCGACCACGCCGGCTACACGCTCGAGGCGGAGGACTTCTACGCGATCATCCCGGGCGACGACATCCAGGACAAGGCGCGCAAGCGCCAGCAGATCGAGCTGGAGGGCCGCCTCGCGCAGATGGAGGAGTACGCGCTCAAGACCAAGGCGCTCAAGGAGATCATGGAGAACGCCATGATCAAGCGCAAGCCCACCGACGCCGAGTGGCTCCGCTACGGCGACACGAGCGCCGACGTGCTGAACGCGAACAAGCAGTTCCCCGACAGCTTCGTGAGCCTGTAGGCGCGCAGCGCCGGAGCGCGCCGGAGCGTGCTGGGCGCGCCGAAGCGTGCCGGGCGGTCGGTTGGCGCCTGGAGCCCCGCTGGCTCGCGGGCCTTCCAGGTTGCGGCATCTGGAGTCTCGCGGCTCACATGCCGGCCGGGTTCGCACGCATGGCCTCGCCGTCGCGCTTGCCAATCGTATTCGCCTGTGCGAAAATACCTAGGCACGCGCGGGCCGGCACGGCGGCGCGCATAACGTGGTCGATTGGCGCAGCGGGAGCGCAGGTGCCTTACAAGCACAAGGTCACAGGTTCAAATCCTGTATCGACCACCACGTAACTCAACCCCGTTTCACCAGGTGAAGCGGGGTTTTTCTCTACGATGGCCCGCCACGGGCCGCTTCGCTCGTTCGCGGGCAGGTGAGCCCCAGCTCCTTGAAGCACGAGCTCGGCCAGTGGCTCTCCTGCCATTACCAGCACCGCGTCGTCCAAGGCGCGAAGGCCGACTGCCGCATCATCTACCGCACCACGGAAGATGGGATCGAGGTCAAGGGATTCGGGCACCGCAGGATCCCCGAGGACTTCTACCGCCGAATGAGCGCGGGGCGTGTCGAGCTGCCCTCCTGCTGAGCATCTTCGATGATGAGGGGCGCAATTCTCGCCTCGAATCTCATGAGCTTTTCGAGCTGCTCATCGAGTTCTCCGAATATCTCATTTTCGGGCATTTCTTCATCAACAGCACAGTCAGCCGTGGAGAACGGCACATGGAAAGCCCAGTTGATCCTCTTGGGATGTGAAGAGGCATGCCTGAATAGCGACTCGAAGCGGCGCAGCCTACGGCAGGGGGAGGTCCGATCCCGTTACGTCGCGGTATTCCTGGACGGCCTGCGTCGCGTCGTACACGAAGCGGGCGAAGGCCCTTCGGCCGTAGGTTCCAACGGGGTCGGCCCCGATGGCGTGGAACTTCGTGGCAAGGAAGAAGTTCCTCGACGCTGGCGATGCAGGGAAGCAAGGTGCGAAACCTTGGAGCGCGTGCTGCCGAGGCGGATGCGTCGATTCTTGGGAGAGCGGTCATCTCTCGTTGAGCGCGAGAGAGGGGGGGTCGGCAGAAGCATCTGCCGAAACGGGAGATACGGGGGCGAAGCCTTGAGCACCGACAACGCCCTATTTCCATCCACGGTTTTGAAAAGCTGGATGGAAAACGCCCGTTATCGGCGATTCGAGCCCCGAAAACCACCGACAACGGCGCTTTCGCATCCGCTTTTCCCGTGAAACCGCCGATAACGACCCTCTTTCATCCAGGATCACCTGAGGGGTGGATGAAAAAGCATCGTTGTCGGTAACGGCCATGCCGTGTCCTTTCCGCCCGGCGCCTGACCCCTGCGCGTCACCGTGCGCTTCGATGTTCGACTGCTGCTCAGGAGGACGGGGCGAGGCTGTTGTTGCCGCCTTCTCACATTCGGTTGGTTCGGCGGGAGCTTCGCTCGCCTGCGCCGCTCAGAGCTTCGCGAGGAACTCCTCGAACTGGCGCAGGGCCGGGTTGCGGTTGGATGCGCTCGAGACGAAGCACGGGGTGATGAACTCCTCGATGCCGCTGACCTTCTTGAAGCAGCGGTTGTCCACCACGGCATAGGCCGGCTCCAGGCGCTCCTCGTCGTTGACGAGCATGACCTCCTTCGGGGAGATGTTGAGGATGCACTCCTCGTAGCTTCCCGGCCAGCATGAGCAGCTGATCTGGATGCCGAACTTCTCCGAGGCGGCGCGCGCCAGCGACTCGAGCGGCAGGTAGGCCACTGACGAGGGGATCAGAAACGAGCAGCCGTTCAGGCTGGCGACGCTGATCGACCCGCAAGCGCACAGCGGGTTGGACTGGTGCATCCAAAGGTAGAACTCCCCCGGGTCGATGTGGGGCAGGGGCGTCAGGCTCACGAGGGCGGACTGCTCGGCGTCGAGCTCCGCCGCCATGTTGGTGGCGGAGAATCCGCCGTCGACGCGCCCGGCCGCGAGGGCGTCGATCAACGTCGTGCCCTTGTGGCTCGTCCATTTGACGTCGATGCCGGGGTTCTCCTTCCTGAACAGCAGCACCAGGCGGTCGATCGCACGCCCGAACCCGTTGATGCGAATAGGCTGCTCGAAGGTGATGACCCCCGAGTTGTCGGACATCTGCCGACAGGACGAGACGGCCTCGTCAAGGTCCTCGAGGATGCCCTTGACGTCAGTGCAGAACCGCTTGCCCGCCATGGTGAGCCTGACGGGCTGCTCGCGCACGACGAGCTTGAAGCCGAGCTCCTTCTCCAGGTTCGCGATGTGGCTGCTCAGGGTCGGCTGCGCGAGGTTAAGGTGCAGCGCGGCCTTGCTGAAGTTCAGGTACCTGCTGAAGACGATGAATTCCCTCAGAGACTCAATGTTCATGACATCCTCCCCCCTCGCCTATTTTAGCGAAAAACCCTTGGCGTGACCTCGGGCGCGAGACTCGCAATACCGCCTATTGCGAATCGTGATAGCGAGCAAGCATCGCCTGCCCCTCCGCATCGCGCATCCCTATTTTCCCCACGGCCGCACGGTATCTAGACTTCTTCGTAAGACCTGGGAAAACCCAGGCGAAATGACGAGGAAGGGAGCCGAGAATGGCTAGCTCCGAGGAGAGGGTGACCTACAACCCGTGTCAGGGCTTCGGTTGCCATGAGCATTGCATCCTCGAGGTCCACTCAAGGGACGGCAAGATCGTGCGCACGCAGCGCGCGCCGCTGCCAAGCCCCGCGCCGGGACCGCGAATCTGCAGCAAGGGCATCATGAGCGCGAAGATACCCTACACGCACGACCGCCTGCTGAAGCCGCTCAAGCGCATAGGAGAGCGCGGAAGCGGCCAATGGGAGGAGATCAGCTGGGACCAGGCGTTCGAGGAGATCGGCGCCAAGCTGAACGCGATCACCGAGCAGTACGGCTCGCACGCCACCATCCTCAACACGTTCTGGTGCGGTGTGCCGGGCTGCGACCGCTCGACCAACTTCGACCTGGCCATGCGCTTCCTGAACTCGTTCGGCGCCACCAGGCTCGAGGGTCCCTCCATCGACATGAGCACCATCTTGGCCACGCTCACCGACCTCAACGGCATCATCTCGAACAACCGCTACCTGCTCAACGAGTGCAACGACCACATCATCATCTGGGCGTCCAACCCCATCGGGTTCACGCGTCCGGGCGAGACGTCGCATATGTTCATGGACGCGCGCGAGCGCGGCTGCAAGATCACGCACATCAGCAACCTCTTCGACGTAACGTCGGCCAAGGTCGACCACTGGGTGCCCGTCAAGTCGGGCACCGACGCGGCCCTGGCGCTGGCCATGGCCAAGACCATCGTTGACGAGAACCTCCAGAACGACGAGGCGCTCGTGAAGCGCACGACCGCTGCCTACCTGGTGCGTGAGGACAACGGCCGCTACCTGCACGCCTCAGACGTCGTGGAGGGCGGCAGCCCCGCCGAGTACGTGTACGTCGACGTCGACACCGGCGAGATCTGCTTCGCCGGCCGCCACGTGGCGAAGGCGGCCGTTGGCGCCATCGGCTCCTCGGTGGCGACCGACTCCATCGGCGCGACCTCCGGCGGCGTGGCAACCGAGGCCGAGCAGAGCGAGGAGGAGCGCCTGAAGGGCTACGCCGCGAGCGACGTCTATGGTGATCATACGCCTGACCTGCGCGCTTCCGTCGAGGTCAACGGCATTGCGTGCCGCACGGTGTTCCTGCTCCTCATCGACCACCTCGAGGGCTACACCCCCGAGTTCCAGGAGGGCGTCACCGGCGTCCCCGCCGAGACGTGCCGCGAGTTGGCGCGCGAGTACGCGACCGTGCCCACCACCATGTTCATCTACGACGGCCTGCGCTATGCCAACGCGACCCAGACCGCTCGCGCCATCTACCTGCTGGTGTACCTGACCGGCCAGATGGGCGCGAAGGGCGCGACGATCCTGCCCTCGCCGCTGGACTACTATCCCACCACGCAGCTGAACATCAACCCGCTGTGGTACCCGGACGAGAACATCCACCGCGCCGACCAGGTGCCGTGGGTCGACGTGATCGACAGCTTCAGCAACCCCGATGCGCCGCAGCAGTACAAGGCGCTCATCAACCCCTACGCGAATCCGATCCTGAACTGGCCGAACAAGGACATGTGGTACAACCAGGTGCTGCCCAACCTCGACCTGTTCGTGGCGGTCGACATCCGCATGTCAGACACGTGCAAGTACGCCGACTACGTGCTGCCCGAAACCACGACGTACGAGCGCTGGGAGGTGCTACCCGGCCCCAACGAGTGCATCATCATGTGCGAGCCGGCCATCGAGCCGGTTGGCGAGTCGCGTGACATCGCCCAGATCTTCGCCGGCCTGGCGAAGGCGACGGGCGTCGGCGACCTGTTCGGCGACAAGAGCCTGGAGTTCTGGGCCAAGTTCAAGATCTCGCTGCCTGGCACGAGCGGCCAGTACCTGCAGGCGCCCCTCACCGCCGAGGAGGACCCCGAGCACGCAGGCGAGCTGGCCGACGTCACCGTCGAGCGCCTGGAGAAGGCGAAGTTCCTGCACCTCGACGTGGCCGAAGAGCAGTTCGACAACTACCGCGGCATCACCTTCGACACCCCGTCGGGCAAGGTGGAGTTCTACAACGAGAACTTCCTGCCGCTCGGCAAGGCGTTCGCCGACTTCGAGCCTGCCCTGGTCAACGACGAGGTCGCGCGCGAGAAGTACCCGCTGCAGTTCTATCCCGGACGCCACAAGTACTTCATGCAGAGCCAGTTCACCAACATCCCCGAGCTGGTCAGCCTGGCCACCGCCACGCAGAGCGGCTTGGCGCTGAACCCGGTGGAGGCCGCGGCGCGCGGCCTGAAGGACGGCGACGAGGTCGAGGTGGTCAACCAGCGCGGCGTGATCAAGACCACGCTGCGTCTGCGTGAGGACATCGCTCCCGGCATCGCTCATATGTGGTACAGCTTCAACGAGGACAAGTACCCTGGTTCCAGCTGCCCGCAGCATCTGATGGTGTCGCAGAACACCAAGGAGGTCCAAAGCGCTCAGATGGGTGCGATCACCACCGCCTTCGCCCAGACGATGGCGTCGTTCGGGGTGCCGCGCTCGGCTTCGTTCTTCGTGGAGAACGCCGCGCCGGAGATCATCTGGGATGCCCTGTGCGAAGTGAGGAAGGCTGGTGAGTAAGATGTCGAAGACCATTCTGGTTAACGTTGACCGCTGCCTGGGCTGCTGGACCTGCTCCTTGGCGTGCAAGGTAGCCTATGACCTGCCCGTCGACGAGCACCGCTTGTACGTGCGCACCATCGGCGGCGGCGGGGTGGACGTTCCCGCCGGCCAATGGCCGAACCTGTCCATGAAATGGATGCCGGTCTACAAGACCAGCTGCATCGACTGCCGCGGCTGCAGCTCGACGGACGACATGCCGTACTGCGTGTACAACTGCACCACTGAGGCGCTGACGTACGGGGACCTGGACGACCCGGCAAGCCCCGCCGCCCGCGAGATGACGCGGCTCAAGAACATGGGCTACCACGCCTACGAGCTGAGCGCCTGGGAGGGCACCAAGCCAGGCGTCGTGTACCTGGAGAAGGGCCTGTAAGGCAGGCGCTTGACGAGGGCCGGGGCGCCGGCCGGTTGGCGGGCGCTGGCCGGCCGGCGAGCGCTGGGGCGCTGGCTGGCTGGTGACATGCGCCGCAGCCGGGGTGCTGGGGCTGGCGAGCGCCAAGGTGCCGCCCCGGCTCTCTGACTTTCGAGGAGGGTGGAATGATTCTCTACTTCAGCGCAACGGGGAACTCCCTCGCCGCTGCGCGCAGGATCGCGCGCGAGAACGGCGACCGCCTCTATGATTTGGGCGCGGGGCTCAAGGCGGGGCAGCGCAAGGTGGCCGTCAGGCAGGGGGAGGACCTGGGGTTCGTGTTCCCGGTGTACCGCTGGTCCACGCCGGCGGCGGTCGACCGCTTCGTGCGCGGCGTCACGTTCCTCACGCCTGACGGCGCGCCGTTCAAGCCCGGCTACTGCTACTGCGTCATCACCTACGGGTACTTCCCTGGTGACGAGGTGAGGTACTTCGCGCGGGAGCTCCGCGCGTCGTGTGGGATCGAGCTCGACGCGGCCTTTGCGGTGCCGAGCGTCGAGAACTGCATCTACGTGTCCAACCCTCCTGACAAGGCGCGCGCCGCGGCGAAGCTCGCGAAGGCGGAGCCTCGGATGGAGGAGGTCGCGCGCGCGGTGGCCGCACGGCGACGCGGGGCGCGTGCGCAGCGCAACCCCGTGGGCGTCCTGCTCTCCAAGGTGACGGGGACGCAGGACAAGCCGCGCTCGACCAAGCCGTTCAACGTGCTGGCGGATCGCTGCGTGGGCTGCGGGACCTGCGTCGAGGCATGCCCTACCAACAGCATCAGGCTCGAGGGAGGGCGACCGGCCTGGTCAGGTGACGCGTGCAGCGAGTGCTTGGCCTGCATTCACCGCTGCCCGCGCGAGGCGACGCAATACGGTAAGATATCGCTCAAGCGCAACCGCTACCTGCACCCGGAGCTTGCGCGTGAGGCTGGGGAGCCTGCAGGCTCCCAAGTGTGAGGCGGGGGCCGCAGGCTCCTGGGAAGGATGGATTTCATGAAGTGCGCTCTCGTTCAGTTCAGCCCCACCGGCGGCACCGAGCGGGCGGCGTCGGCGTTGTGCGACGGGCTCGGCAGCGTGACGCAGCTCGTCGACTTGGCGGATCCCGCGTTCGCTCCCGTCGAGGTTGACGGGTCTGCCGAGATCGCCGTCATCGCGGTGCCGTCGTTCGGCGGCCGCGTGCCGGCGCTGGCGGCTGAGCGCCTTGCGAGCGTGCGCGCATCGGGGACGCCTTGCGTGCTGATGTGCGTGTACGGCAATCGGGCTTACGACGACACGCTGCTGGAGCTGTCCGACCTGGCCGTCGGCTGCGGCTTCGAGGCCGTGGCCGCCGTTTCCGCGATAGCCGAGCACTCCGTCGTGCGCGCCTTCGCAGCGGGGCGGCCCGACGCGACGGACGTGAAGGCCCTGCGCGCGTTCGCCGCCGAGATCGCGCGGAAGGTGGGGGCGGGCGAGCGCGGCATGGCGACGGCGCTGCCCGGCAGCCCGGCTTACGCGAAGAAGAAGGCGGGTGCGAGCGGCCCGTATCCCAAGGCGACCTCGAGCTGCACGAAGTGCGGCGTCTGCGCCGCGAAGTGCCCGGCGGGCGCCATCGACGCGGCTAATCCGAAGGCGCCGGACACCGCGAAGTGCGCTTCCTGCATGCGCTGCGTCAGCGTGTGCCCGAGCAACTCCCGCAAGGTGAGCGGGCTTCTGACGTTTGCTGTGAGCAAGGCCATCGGCAAGGCCTGCAAGGAGCGCAAGGAGTGCGAGCTGTTCCTGTAAGGCGTTTGCATCTTGAGCGAGACGACGAAGCTCCCTACGCTTTGCGCGTGGAGGCGGCGTCGGCATTCGCTCTTTCCACGAACCGCTCTATCGCCGTGCCGTCGGCGTATCCCTTGGCATAGAGGCGCAGGATCGCCTCCCGGTCCTTCGTCAGCGTGTCCACCCCGCAGGTGTCGTCGGGTGCCACGATGAGCGCCCTCCCCTCGGCCTCGAGCTTCTTGGCGAAGGAGACCGAGGCGTTGTAGCGCGCGGCCCTGCTGCGCAGGCGCGCGGCGGCTTGTGGGTACGTGCGTTTGATCAGGCGCGCCACCTTCGCGTCCTTGCCAGGCGTGCGCTCCGTGTCCTTCGGCTTGGTGAGGAGCACCACCACTTTGTCGCAGCCGAGCTCGAGGGCCTTCTGCACGGGGACGGCGTCGCCTAAGGCCCCGTCGAAGTACCGTATGCCGGCTATCGGGTAGGGGCGGCAGGCGAAGGGCAGCGCGGAGGACGCCTTGAGGATGTCGTAGCCATCCTGGCTGAGGTATTCCTTGCCGAAGTAGCGCGGCTCTCCCGTGTGCGCGTTCGTTGCGACGACGTAGAGGTCCATCGGGTTCGCGCGCAGGGTGGGATAGTCGAGCGGGTTCTCGCCGTTCGAGTCGCTGAGCGTGCCGTACACGTAGTCAAGGTCGACGTAGGATCCCTTCCTGATGAAGTTGCCGAGGCTCATGTACTGCTTGCGCAGCGCGTACTCGGAGTAGAAGACCTTGTTTCTACCCTTCTGACCTGCGGTGAATGACGCCAGGTTCGCGCTTCCGGCCGACACGCCGATGCCCAGGTCGAATGCTATGCCACGATCCAGGCAGAAGTCCAGCACGCCGGCGGCGTAGATCCCCCTGAGCCCGCCGCCGACGTCAACGATTCCAGTTCTCATGTTCTAAGGTTGCACTGCCTCTCGTTCTTGGATTCTCATGCGCATGTCGGTTATGCAGCCGGCAAGCGTCTTCTCTTCGAGCGCTCGCGCGAACGCCTCCTCCACGTTTGCGAAGGCGCTGGTCAACGTGGGTTTGATGTGACGTCCCACGATGCACTGGTCGCTCGGGTTCTGGTGAATGTCGATGAGGTGATAGGCGGGTCCCCCGCTGACGGCCTGGTAGATGCGCAGGAGGGGGAGCTGGTCGGGCGGAATTGCCAGCGCATAGCCTTCGACGCCCTGCCTGCTGCTCACGATGCCGGCTCTCTTGAGCGCTGCGAGGACCTTACGGACGTAGCTGGCGTTGGTGCCCGCGCTGCGCGCCATCTGCTCCGAGCTCAGAGGCTTGGGTGACTCAGAGATGAGGATCAGAACGTGGATGGCGATCGAGAACTTCGTGTCCATGGCAGCGCCCGCTCCCTTCTGAGCTCGATGGCTTGCGAGACCTCTCTACTCGCGGGGTTATCTTAGCTTGTATCTACATCTGATACAAGTGGATTTCGGCAGCGTGCGCATACAGGTACGGAGCGGGTGGACTGGCGGGTGCGTTTGGCGGGGGACTCTTGTCAGGCGGGGACGACGAAGCGAGGGCTTTCGCGTTGGGAGGGCGCGGCTCGCGGCAGGCGTTCTTGCCAGGATGCGCCGGCTCTTCGGGGCGAAGCGCGGCGTGGGCGTACGACGTGCCGCGTCCGGGCGGGCGAAACGCCGCCTGATTCTCCGGGGAGATTCGCCAGGTTCCTCCCATGTATCTGCCAGACGGGCTCGTTACGCTGGGGCTCGACGGGAGAAGGCAGGTGCTTATGGCGAGGCGAAACAAATCGTTGGTGGCGGGGCTCATATGCGGCCTGTGCTGCGTGGCATGCGTGGGCGCGTACGTGGCTCAGGTGGACGCGCAGGCCAGCGCCGTGCGCGCCGAGGCGCTTTCTCGCTACGGCGGCGACCAGCTCGAGGTGTGCGTGGCGCGGCGGGACGTTTCCGCAGGCGAGGTGCTTGACGATGCGTCAGTCGAGACCAAGATGTGGGTGGCGGCGCTGCTTCCGGAGGGTGCGCTGACGAGCAAGGCCGAGGCGGTCGGCAAGCAGGTGGGCTCGAGCATCCTGGCGGGCGAGGTGATATCGAGCAAGCGGTTCGAGGCCGCGGACTCCATGATCGAGGTGCCCGACGGCCTTTCTGCGGTGAGCGTCCCGGCGCGCGAGGTGCAGGCGGTCGGCGGCGCGCTGACGCCCGGCATGCGGGCTGACGTGTACGCGGTGGGGTCGACCTCCACGTCGAAGCTGGTCGCGGGCGCGCTCGTCATCGCGACGAGCGCCTCTGAGGCGGGGCTCTCGTCGGGGTCGACGGCGTGGGTGACGCTCGCCGTTCCCCCTTCCGCAGTTGAGGAGCTGGTCTCGGCTGCCCAGAACCTGGAGCTGTACTTCGTGCTGCCCACGGCAGCTTCCGACGGGGGATCCGCTGGCAAGGGCGGCGGAAAGGGGGCGTGATGGGACGGATCGTGCTGTGCGCCGACTCGGAGAGCTTGCGGCATCCCGAGCTCATGGGGCTTGACGGCGAGAGCGTGGAGGCGCTCCCCTGGCTCGAGTGCTTCGCGAACGCCGAGGAGGCGCGCCGCTTTGCGCGAGGGGCGAAGGGCGTCGACGAGGTGTGGGTCGTCTCGTCAGACGACATGGAGGGCATCAACGTGGCGGCGGCGATAAGGGAGGACGATCCCGAGAGGGACGTGTACCTGGTGCTCTTCGAGGCGTCGGGGTCGGCCTTGAGCCGCGCGCAGGCTGCGCGCGTGACGGGCACGCTCACCAGGCAGGCGCTCGCGCAGCGCTTCGCGCTCGCGAAGCGCGGGCATGCGCGGCGCTTGCCCGCAGGTGCGGGAGGGTCTGCTGATGCGGCGGGAGCGACCACGGCGCCAGGGGCGAGCGCGGAGGCGTCGGGGGTGATCGCAGCTCCAGGGGCGAGCGCGGGGACAATGGCTGAGGCGGCGGGTGCGGCGGCGATGGCGGGGACGGTGGCGAGCGTGGATGCCGTGCTGCATCCGGACGCGATGGCGGGCGTCGTCCCCGCTGTTCCTGCGGGCGCCTCAGCTGAGCGCAGCGCGTTCGTGCTCACGGTGGTGAGCGGCAGCGGCGGTGCGGGAAAGAGCTCGGTGGCGACGCTGGCCGCCTTCCTCGCGCGCGAGCGCGGCCTGCGCACCCTGCTGCTCGACGGCGACCTGCAGTTCGGCGACCTGCATCACCTGGCGGGGCTTGAGCCTGCCGCCACGCTTGACGAGCTGATCGCGCAGGACGGCGCCGAGGCGCGCCTCGGCGCCGAAGGGCAGGAGGAGCTGGTGCTCGTGGGCGCCCCGCAGCGGCTCGAGCAGGCCGACGCGGTGGCGCGCGAGCTGCCCGCGCTTCTGTCGAAGCTCGCGCGCAGCTTCGACGTCATCGTGGTGAACACAGGCGCGAGCTGGGCTGACTATCACGTGGTGTTGCTGGAGCAGAGCTCGTGCGCGCTGTTTCTGGTGGATCAGCGCGCCTCGTCGGTGCGGGCGTGCCAGCATGCGCTCGAGCTGTGCGCGCGGTGCGGCATCGCGACGGGCTCGTTCGCCTACGTGCTGAACCGCTGCGGCAAGGGGGCGCCCTTCACCTCGATCGACGTGTCCTGCGCGCTGCAGGGGGCGCATGTGGCCGAGCTCGCGGAGGGCGGGCACGTCGTCGAGGAGCTTCTGGGCGCGGGGTACCCTTCCGAGCTCGTGGCCTTGGCGAACCCATTCTGCGCCAGCGTCGAGCGCCTGCTCGACGAGCTGCTTCCCGAGGGAGCGGCGGCTTGGGGGCGCTCGCGGGGCATGGCGCGCGGACAGCGTGCGGGGCGGGGCGGGATGCTCGCGCGTCGGTCGCGTCGGCGCGCACGCGAGGCGCCTGCGCCCACGCGAGCACTCGCAGGCGTGCCGGCTGACGTGCGCGCGGGCGCTTCCGTCGGCGAGGAGGTGAGGGCATGACGCTCGCAGAGCGCGTGCGCAGCGCGGAGGGCGCCAATGCGACCAGGGGGCGGGATGCCTCCCCGCGCCGACGCGGCGTCGAGGACCTGCGCCGTGACGTGAAGAAGCGCGTGCCGCTCGAGAACATCGCCGTCATCATGGCGAGCAACCCGGAACGCGCGCGCAACGAGCTGCGCACGGCGTGCCGCGGCGCGCTCGCCGAACCCCAGTGGGCCGACCTCACGGGCGCTCAGAAGAGCCGGCTGGCCGACGAGCTCATCGACGTGGTGTTCGGCATGGGCCCTCTGGAAGGGCTCATCGACGACGAGAGCGTCACCGAGATCATGGTGAACGGCTCGCGCAGCGTGTACTTCGAGCGCGACGGCAAGCTGGAGCGCAGCCCCGTGAGGTTCGAGAGCGACGAGCAGGTGCGCGTGCTGATCGACCGCATCATCGGGCCCTTGGGACGGCGCATAGACGAGGCGTCGCCCATGGTGGACGCGCGCCTCGCCCAGGGGCATCGCGTGAACGCGGTGATACCGCCCGTGTCCCCCGACGGGCCGGTGCTCACCATCCGCGCCTTCTCGCGTCGCGTCATGACGCTCGAGGAGATGGAGCGGCGCGGCTCGCTCGATGCCGGCCTGCGGGTGTTCCTGGGGTGGCTCGTGCGCGCCCGCAAGAACGTGGTGGTGTCAGGCGGCACGGGAAGCGGCAAGACCACGCTGCTCAACGCGCTGTCGTGCCTGATCCCCCACGAGGAGCGCGTGATAACCATCGAGGACTCCGCCGAGCTGAAGTTCGAGCAGCATCCGCATGTGGTGCGCCTGGAGGCCCGTCCGCGCAACGCCGAGGGCGAAGGCGAGGTGACCATACGGGACCTGGTGGTGAACGCCCTGCGCATGCGCCCCGACCGCATCATCGTGGGGGAGTGCCGCTCGGGCGAGGCGATCGACATGCTGCAGGCCATGCTCACGGGGCATGAGGGGTCGCTGACCACGCTGCACGCGAACTCGCCCGAGGACGTGGTCGACCGCATGGTGACGATGGTCCGCTACGCGGTCGACCTGCCGGTGGACGCCATCGAGGCGCAGATCGGCGGCGCGTTCGACTACGTGGTGCAGGTGGCGCGCGCACCTGACGGGTCGCGTTTCCTGGCGCAGGTGGCTGAGGTGGGGTTCGACCGCGAGCGGCGGCGCTGCGTGGTCGAGCGCGTGTACGTGCGCGACGCGCTCGGCGATGCAGGGGCGGGCTCATGGCTGCGCCGCCCGGCCTGCCTGGATGAGGTCGTGGAGCGCCGCGTGGCGACGCGAGAGGAGGCGGACGCATGGGAGCGGCGAGCTTTTGGGCGGTGACGGCGGCGCTTCTCGCGCTGGCGGCGGGATGCTTGGCGGGGGCTGCGGCGTGGCGCGCGGCTTTGCGCTGGCGACTCTCCGCGAGCGCGCTTGTCTCAAGCAGTCGTGAGCGCGCGTTTCTCATCCTGTGCAAGGGGTGTGCGCCGCTGAGGCCGGTGGCGCGGCGCCTTCTGCGGGTGCCGGCGGTGGCTGAGGCGTCGAGGGGAGCGGCGTCCTTGGCTGACGCGCGGGGGCACGTGACGGGTGTCGAGGAGCTGCTCTCGTCGGCGCTCGGCATGCTCGTGTGCGCGTCGGCGGCGGCGTGGGCGCTGTCGGGCTCGGCGGCGTGCGGCGCTGCAGCGGGATGCTGTGCGGTGGGCGGCGTTGTGGCGGCGCTGCGCTCGGCGGCGGACAAGCGCTCGCTCAGCATGCGCGAGGAGGTGCCGGAGGCGTTGCGCTGCATGGGCGTGTGCTTCCGCTCGGGGCTCTCGCTCCTGCAGACGCTCCAGCAGACGTCGCATGAGGTGAAGGGCCCGCTCGGCGATCTGTTCGCGGCGGCTGCGCGGCGAGTCGAGATGGGCGCGCCGACGTCCGAGGCGCTCGAGGCGCTGCGCGACGGGCATCGCGTTCCTGAGCTCGCGTTCGTGGCCGTGGCGCTTGACGTGCAGCACCAGAGCGGCGGGAGCGTGGCGCCGGTGCTCGAGGCGGCGCGGGAGTCGGTCGAAGGCGAGCTCGAGCTCATGCGGTCGCTGCGCGTGCAGACAGCCCAGGCGAAGCTCTCGGCGCGCATCGTCACGCTGATGCCCTTCGTGCTGGTGGCGCTGTTCTCGCTGGCGAGCGGCGACTTTCTGGCCCCGTTCTTCAGCAGCTTCGTCGGCGTGGCCCTGCTCGGGGTGGCGCTCGCGATGCAGGCGGCGGGCGTGCTCATCGTGCGGCGCATGCTGCGCGTCGAGGCGGGGTGATGGCGATGACGGCAGTTGGCCAGGCGGGGTTGGCGTGCGTTGGCATGGCGTGCGCGGCAGGTGCGGGCTTCAGCTTGTGGAGCGCGTACGCGGAGGAGCGCCGCCGCCGACGGCATGTGCGCGCCATGCGCGCGGGAGGTGCGGCGGCGGGCGCGTCGAGGCGGGGCGCGGACGCGCGCGGCGACGCGGGGCTTTTGGACGGGGCCGCGCTCTCGCTTGCGGTCGACCTGGGGAGGCGGATCGCGCTGGGGCATGGGCGGCGTCTGCTTCCCGCACGCTGGACGCGCGTGCCGCGGGCCCTGGGGCAGGCACGCGCCGCGGGGCTCGACGGGCAGCTGACGCCCGAGGGCTTCGGCGAGGCGCGCGTGCGCCTGGCGCTCGCGGGCGCGGGCGCAGGCTTGGCGGTGGGGCTGGTGTTCTCGGGCGAGCTTGCGGCGCTGCTCCTCGTCGCAGGCGGCATGGCGGGATGGCGCCTTCTGCCCGCCGCGGTGGGGCGCCGCGTGCGCCGCCGCGCGCAGGAGATGGAACGGCATCTGCCCGAGATGCTCGACGTGGTGGCGCTCGGCATGCGCAGCGGGCTCTCGTTCGACCGCAGCGTGGAGCTGTACGTCGAGCACTTCGACACGCTGCTCGCCGAGGCGTTCGGCTTGGCGCAGCGTCAGTGGAGCTGCGGTTTGGCGCGCCGCGACGACGCGCTGCGCAGCGTTGCGAGCTCGTATGACTCGCCGCTGCTCAGGCGCGTGGTCGAGGGCATGGTGCGCTCGCTTCGCTTCGGCTCGTCGATGGCCGAGAGCTTGGAGGCGGCGGCACACGAGGCGCGCGTGAGCTATCGGGCTCGTCGGCAGGAGCAGGTTGCCAAGGCTCCCGTGAAGATGATGGTGCCGACGGGCGTGCTCATCCTGCCCGCCATGCTCATCATGGTGCTCGGGCCGGTGCTGCTCGAGCTGATAGAGGGGTTCTGATGGAGAGGAGGACGGGTCATGGGAAGAATGGCGGCTGTTCGGAGGGGTTTTGCGCGTGCGCACGACGCGCGGGAGCGCATGGGGGCGCGCGTGACGTCGGGATGGTGCCGCGCGCGGGCGAGGCTGGCGAGCGAGAGCGGCCAGGGCACTACCGAGTACGCCATTTTGGTGGGGGTGCTCGTGGTGATCGCGATCATCGCCATCACGCTGTTCCGGCCGAAGCTCGAAGAGCTCTGGAACGCTATCGCCGATGGCATCAACGGCTTGTGAGCGATGAGCGGGGGCAGTCGACGGTGGAGTACGCCATCGTGTTGGGGGCGCTTCTGTGCGTGGTGGTCGCGCTCGGGGCGCTTCACCAGGCGCTCGACGCGGGGGTGTTCGTCGAGCACGCGCTGTCGGCGGCGTCGCACCACGTGCAGATGTCGGTCGGCTGGATGGCGGACGTGTTCGTCTACTGATGAGGCGTGAGGAGGTTGCGGTGACGTGTGCGGTGATGCGCGGGCTGCGCCGCCTCGCTCGATGCGAGCGCGGGCAGGCCACGGTCGAGGCGGCCTTCGCGCTGCCGGTGGTCATGGTGCTGGTCCTGCTGCTCGTGCAGCCGGGCATCATCCTGTACGACCGCATCGTGATGCAGGGAGCGGCTGCGGAGGGCTGCCGCCTCCTCGCCACCTCGGCGGGGGACGCGCGGGTGGACGAGGACTTCATCCGGCGGCGGCTGGGGGCAGTGCCTGAGCAGGACTTGTTCCACGTGCACGGGGGCGCGTGCACGTGGAGGATAGGGCTTGAGGGCGGCGAGGCGTCGGAGCGGGTGGGCGTGTCCATATCCACCGAGGTGAAGCCGCTTCCCCTCATCGGCGCGGGCGCGGCCTTCCTCGGCATGACGAACGAGCGGGGGAACCTGGTGGTGAGCGTGCATGTCGAGCAGCCCGCGCAGCCTGCGTGGGTGGCTGGCGATGCGAGCGGGCTTGACCCGGCGGGGTGGATAGGAGCGTGGCAATGAGGGCAAGAAGGCGCGTCCGCCTGTCGCTGTTCCGCGACGAGAGCGGCGTCACCACGGTGGGCATGGCGGTGGCCCTTCTGGTGACGCTGTCCCTCGTGTTCTCGTCAGCGCAGGTGTACCGGATAAACACGGCTTCCGCCGAGATCCAGGAGGTGGCCGACGCAGCTGTGCTGGCAGCCGAGAACGAGGTGGCGGAGTTCATGGTGGCCGTGCGCGTGTGCGACGCCGCCGTGCTGTCGATGACGCTGCTCTCGGCGAGCGCGTGCGGGCTCGGCGCAGTTGCGCTGTGCGTGCCGGCAGGGGCGAGCATCGGCGGGCAGCTCGTAGAGCTGGGGGAGAAGGTAGCCGAGGCGCGCGACTCGTTCGCGCGCAAGGCCGAGGCGGGGCTCAACGCCTTGCAGCGGGCGCTGCCGTTTCTGGCGGCGGCGAACGCGGCGTCGGTTGCGGCGGCGAACAACCCGCGAGGCGCCGCCGCAGGCTACTTCGCGGCGGCGGTGCTCGTCCCCTTCGAGGGGGAGCCCATCAGCATCGCCGACGCGCAGGCCGTCTCCGACGCAGGGAAGGCGGTTTCCGACAGCGCGGAGGACATCCGCGCGGCAGCTGAGCGCGCCGAGCAGGCGGCCGAGCAGGCCAACGAGGCCAAGCTGCGCGCGTTCGAGCGTGATTGCGGAGCGTGCCCCGCATACTGCATGTACGAGCGCGCCGACCACCTGGCGAGTCTTCCCGCTGACGATAACCCGCTCTACCGCAGCGTCGACGCCTGGTCGTTCTCCGTGGCGCTCAAGCGCGCGCAGGCGTACTACCCGGCACGCCTGGCGGCTGAGCACCCCGCGTCGTCAAGCGTGGCCGAGCAGGCGAACTCCGAGCTGCGCAAGCGCTTCTACGCCTACGCGTCCGAGCAGCTCTCGACCGGGTACGTGGTGGAGACGCCCGATGCGTTCGAGGCGCGCTTCCCGCACCTGTTCCGCAGCACCGAAGAGCTGCGCTCCACGCCGCTTTACGACGAGGCGGTCTACCCTGTGACCGACCGGGACGGAGTGCTGACGATGCACGCGTGGCCGGGGTGCCCGAACGCCGCAGGCGCCGTGAGCGCGGGGTCGATCCGCAGCTTGGAGGCGGGCGGCTACCAGACGTGCGAGCTGTGCGCGTTCACGCCTTCGAGCTTGGGGAACGTGGCAGCTGCCTCCACGGCCATCGACAACGGGTTCGAGTACCACTACGAGGCGGTGGCGCGCGCTGCCGAGGATTACGCCCGGGCGCGGGAGGAGCTCGCGCCGAAGGCGGCGGAGGTGAAGGGAAGGGCTGGCGGGCTCATCGACGCTTGCGCTCAGGCCATGGCCGATCTGGGCCCGCAGCGCATAGCGGCGTCGCCGCCGGGGGCGAAAGGCGCGATCGCTCTGGTGGTGAACGTTGACGCGTCGGCGGCTGACGCAGGGTTCGAGAGCGCGTTCGTGAGCGGCGGCCGCACGCTGGGCACGCGCGCGGCGGTGTCGGGCGCGACGCTTCTGGCTGATGCAGGCCACGATGGATCGACGGTCATCACGTCGCTGCTCGACGGGTTCGGGCAGGGCGGCGGCGCGGCCGTGGGAGCGGCGCGCGTGGTGCTCGACTGCTGGTCGGGGCTGCTCAGCGCGTTCGCGCAAGGCCAGGAGGCGCTCTCGGGCGCGATCGAGGGCGCGTTCGGGTCGCTGCCGCTTGCGAGCGCGAGCGGGCTTGGCGCTTGGGCGTCGGGCAAGCTGCGCGACGCGGTGGCGGCTTGCGGGCTCGAGCCGGTCAAGCTCGACGCCCTGAAACCTGTCTTGGTGAACACGGGGCGCGTGGCGGAGGCGGGCGACGATGCCTTCTCGGTGCGCTTCAGGGAGGCCAAGCGGCGCGCGCCGGCCACCTCGAGCGGATCGGGAAGCTTGTTCGCAGGGCTTGTCGACGACGTGGAGGGCGGCGCGCTCGGCCTTTTGGATGACGCCGAGGGCGGCGTGACGGTGGCCTCGGTCGAGCTGCCTGTAGGAGGCGTGCGCATCCCCGTGAAGCTGGCGCTGCCGTCCTTCGCGGCTGACGAGGCGCGCGGGTTCGTCGCCATGTGCGCGCAGAAGGTGCGCTCGGCGGTGGGGGCGGCTGCGGGAGCGAGGGCATGGGAATGAGCAGGCGTGCGCTGCTGCGCTCCGAGCGCGGCCAGATGACGGTTGAGCTTGCGGTGGTGCTGCCGGCGGTGATCGTGGTGGCGGTCATAGCGGTGAACGCGCTCGCGTTCTTCTCGACCTGCGCCGAGTTCGACCGCGTGGGGCGCAACGCCGTGCGCCTCTGCGCCACATCCCCTGCATATGGGCAGGATGCTGACCAGTCGGCGGCGCTCGTGGAGTCGATGGTGGAGGAGGCGGTCAACCTCGAGAACGTGAAGGTCTCGGTTGAGGTGAGCCGCGACTGGCAGGGGCATGCGGCGTTCGTGCTCAAGATGCGCTACCGCCCGACGCTCTTCGGCCTGGGGCTGAGGGACGAGGTGCTCGGAGTCGCCTTGCCCGCGTTGGAGCATGAGAACCGCTTCGTGGTGGATACGTACAAGCCGGGCATGCTGCTCTAGCGGCTCGGCGGGAGGGGAGGTGGCTGACGTGGCGGCTGATCTCGGTGTTCAGGCGGCCCGCTTGCGAAGGGCCGCAGGCGTGGTGGCTGCGTTGGCGTTCGTGTTGGCCTGCGGCGTGGCGGTCGGTCATGCGAGCGCGTCAGGCGGAGAAGCAGCGGGGGCGCCGGCGGAAGAGGCTGCCGCAGCGGCCTTGCAGGCAGACGAGGCGTCGGCGGCAAAGGCCGCGGCGGGCGCGCATGCCGAGGCGGAGGCCGCGGCAGAGCCTGCGCACGTGCGGGACCTCACGAGGCGCATGCTGGTTGGAGAGGACGTCCTCGCAGGTGAGCTGGCCGCAGCGGGCGAGGCGCCGCGCTGGTTCTCGGACGAGCTCTTCCCGCTCGCGAACGAGAGGGACCTGATGGCGTCTGACGGTTGGACGGTGGTGGGCTTCTCGATGGACTGCGGCGCGCAGGAAGCCCTGGCGGATGTGGCCGCACGTCTGCAGGAGCGCGGGTGGCAGGGGTACGAGAGCGGCGCGGCGGGCGTCGCGACGTTCGAGAAGGAGGAGGGGACGTGCCGGTGGGCGATGGTGTCATGCGCGCAGATGCCTGCGGGGACGAGCGTGGTGGTGCGCGTCCAGCGCGCGGCGTGACGGGCGTCGAGCTTTTGACCACGTGGCGCGCGCGGGTGCGAGGCCTGCTCTTCCGCATGCCTGATCAGGCGGTCCACGTGCTCGTCCCCTGCTGCGACGTGCACACCTTCGGCATGCGGCATGCCCTTGACATAGCCTTCGTGTCAAGGGAGGGCGTTGTCGTGGAGGTACGGCGCAACGTGGGGCCGCGTCGGCGATGCGCGTGCCGGGGCGCTGTGGCGGTGGCGGAGCGGTTTGCGCGTGCGGGACCGTGGCTCGAGGCGGGAGACGTGCTGGAGGTCGCCGCGCGAGCAGCGCGCGGCAGCGAGGTGGCGGATGACGGAGGGAAGAAGCGGACGACGGAAGGAGAGGTTGGGCGATGAAGACGTGCCCGGTGTGCAAGACGACGCTGTTCGACGACATGGACGTGTGCTACGGCTGCATGTACCGTTTCGGCAGCAACCCGCAGCTGGAGAGGAAGGCACAGCTCGACGGGGCGGGCTCAGGGGGCGATCCAAAGGATCCTGCAAAGGGGCCGAAAGCCGAGGGAAGGGGTGACCTGCGCACGTGGTCGGTGCGGCTCGAGGTGAGAAACCGCTCCGACCCCGGTCAGACGTGGGCGGTCGAGCTCGTCCCTCCCTACGAGCCGGTGCTCGGGGGAGAAGGCGCGCAGGCTGTCCCGCTGCAGGAGGACGCGGCTAGCTGACCATCTCGTCGAAGAGGCTCTGGGCCTGTGCGCACAGCGTCTCCTCGATGGCGAGGTAGGAGTCGAGGAGCTTGTTTCCCTCCTCGGTGAGCTCGCTGCCGTGCGCGCCGTCGCGGTTGAGCAGCTGGATCCCCAAGGCGGCTTCGGTGTCCTTGATGATGCGCCATGCCTTGCTGTAGGCCATGCCCATGCTCTTGGCTGCGGCGTTGAGCGAGCCGCGCTCGCGCACGCCCAAGCACAGGCTGGCTATGCCGCGGCCGAAGGCCGAGTCGCTCTCGGAGCCGGGGTTCTTGATGGAGAGCTTGATTCCCATTTCCAGCTTGGTCAGTTGGTCCATGCGCGTTCCTCCGTGTCTATCGCAAACCCGCCGCATGGCGCGGCGGGTGGTCTGCTTCATCTATTTTCGCATGCTTTCGCGCTCAGCGTCGCAGAAAGTTCTCGGCGGCTGCCTCGATGCTCGCCACGTCGTTGTCGATGACCTCGGAGAAGCGCGCGGGCATGGAGTCGAGCGACGCGAGTCCGGCGGGCACGTCGTGCTTGCCCGTCTCCTGCGCGATGAGCTCGTTGAGCTCGCAGCCGGTGAGGGCTGCCACGTCTGCGGGGAGCTCCTGCGCGGGCTCGAGGGCGTGCAGGGCGCGGTACACGTTGTCGCCGAACTTGGCCCAGTGCGCCGTGCTCGCGATGAGCACGGGGTTCTCGCCGCGCACGTTCTGGGCCACGGCGTAGGCCACGGCGGTGTGCGGGTCGAGCAGGTAGTCATGCTCGTCGAGCACGCGCTTGATGGTGGCGAGGCACGTGGCGTTGTCGATGGAGTCGGCTACGAACGTCTCGCGCACGTGTGCGAAGGTGTCGGCGTCAACGCGGAAGCAGCGCTTCTCGTTGAGGTCGCGCATCCAGCCGGTGATGGCCTGCGCGTCACGCCCGGTGAGCTCGAACAGCTGGCGCTCGAGGTTTGACGAGACGAGGATGTCCATGGAAGGGGAGGGGGTGAGCACGAACGTCCGGTCGGAGATGTCATAGGTGCCCGTGTTGATGAAGTCGGTGAGCACGCGGTTCTCGTTGCTGGCGCACATGAGCGTGTCGATGGGCGTGCCCACCTGCTTGGCGTACCATGCGGCCAGGATGTTGCCGAAGTTGCCCGTGGGGACGCACACGTCGATGGGGCTGCCCGCCTCGACCTTGCCCGCGGCCACCAGCTCAGCGTAGCTCGAGATGTAGTAGACCACCTGGGGAAGCAGGCGCCCCCAGTTGATGGAGTTCGCGCTCGAGAGGGCCACCTTGTGCTCGCCGAGCAGCTTGGCGGCGAAGTCCCCGTCGGAGAACACGCGCTTCACGCCGGTCTGGCAGTCGTCGAAGTTGCCGCGCACGGCCCACACCTGCACGTTCGCGCCGGTGGTGGTGACCATCTGCTTGCGCTGGATGTCGCTCACGCCGCCGTCGGGGAACAGCACGCCGATGCGCACGCCGTCGGCGTCCTTGAAGCCCTCGAGCGCCGCCTTGCCGGTGTCGCCCGAGGTGGCGACGAGGATGCAGAACTCGTGGTCAAGCTCGCCGCGGTCGCGCAGGGCCTGCGCGCTGGCCGAGAAGAACTGCGGAAGGCACTGCAGGGCCATGTCCTTGAACGCGCTCGTGGGGCCGTGCCACAGCTCGAGCACGTGCGTGCTCTCGTCGAGGGAGGTGATGGGGCAGATGTCCTCGGTGTCGAAGTTGTCGCCGTAGGAGCGCGCCATGAGCTCGTCGATCTTCTCGTCGGGCAGGTCGATGTTGAACGCCCGGTAGACGGCGGCGGCGCGCTGCGCGTAGGGGAGCTTCGCGAGGCTCACGATCTCGTCAACCGTGAAGGAGGGGAGCTCCTGCGGGACGTAGAGCCCGCCGCCGTCCGCCAGACCGTTGATGACGGCTTGGGTGAACGGCACGGGCTTGTCGCAGCGTCCGCGCGTGTCAACATAGAGGTTTTGCCCGAACGCGCGGGCTCGGTCAGTTTTCTGCGTCATGGATTCAACCTTTCGGGGGTGTACATGCGGCTCAGTATACTAGAGCGGGAATGTGACAGAAGTGTTTCAGCACGTGATTCGGCGCGAAAACCACGGGTGGCGTGCAAGCGCGCAGCTTGCGTCATCCCCACAGTAATAACGTTTGACGTTAATAACGCGAAAGGTTACTATATGATCGTGTCGTTTGCGGACAAGGACACGCGTTGCCTCGCCGAGCTGAAGCGCGTGCGTCGCTTCGAAGGGTTTGAGCGCGTTGCGCTGAGGAAGCTGCGTCAGCTGGAAGTCGCGAGCAGCCTGCAGGATCTGAGCGTTCCTCCGGGCAACATGCTCGAGAGGCTCAAGGGGGACAGGGCGGGTCAGTACAGCATTCGCATCAACGACCAGCATCGCATCTGCTTCGCATGGACCGAGGCAGGGGCGGAAAACGTCGAGATCGTCGACTACCATGCGTGAGGTGATGGACATGGCTGCTTTGCTTGATCCTGTTACTCCCGGTGAGCTCCTCAAGGAAGAGTTTCTGGTTCCTCTGGGCATCAGCCAGTATCGTCTCGCCAAGGAAACGGGCATACCTGCTCAGAGGGTCGGGCAGATTGTTCTGGGGAGGCGCGGCATTACGGCAGACACCGACCTTCGCTTCTGCCGCTTCTTCGGGCTGACGGACGGCTATTGGCTTCGCGCGCAGGCAGCCTATGACCTGGAGATGGCCCGTCGCAAGCTGTCCTCGGAGCTTGAGCGCATAGTGCCCTGTTCGCAAGCGGTTTAGGCAAAGGAAGCTGAACCTTCTATCGCGCATCGTGCGGCGCTTGGGCTCGAGCGTGCTCGCATCCGCTCTGCTGCCCCCGTTTTCTCGTATGCAAGTAATCCAGGGCTGACAAATTTTCAAAAAAAGTTTCCCTTGGGTTTCTTTTTGAAAAAGTTTGCTATAGAATACTTGTGTTACATGTAGCTAACTTTGATGGGAATTGAGATGCAGAACGCTATGGCAGCTGAGAACCAAGCCTACGCCTCGGCCGAGCCGAAGGTGCGCATGCAGCAGATGCCGCTGACCTTCTTGGGCGAGGGCGGCCGCGCACGGGTTGTGAAGGTTCGCGGAAAAGGCGACGTACATCATCACCTCGAGAACCTCGGGTTCGTCGAAGGTGCGGACGTACGTGTCATCTCCGGGAGCTCCGGCAACCTGATCGTCGAGGTCAAGGGCGCGCGCGTCGCGCTCGACAAGTCGGTGGCGTCGAAGATCATCACCTGCTAGCGCTGGCGTCGACGCGTGCTTGCGCGCCGCACGTGCTTGCGCTGGCGTGCGTCTGCGCCAACATGCGCTCGCACGAATGCGCAGCTGTGCATTCGTGGACGCGTTCGCGCAACATGCGCTTGCACCGCGGCCTGGCGTTGCGGCGTTGGCATGTGGCTCGGCATCAACGCGTGCTCGCATTCTGCGCGCGCAGCTTGTGCTGCGACCGCCAGGCCGTTGCGTTCGCATGCGATTCCCCCAAAGAAAGCAGACCCGTTTAGTCGTTCACGTGAAAGGAAGGACGATGGCACAGCAAGACAAGACCCTGCGCGACGTTGCCGTGGGTGACTCCGCCGTCGTGCGACGCCTGATGGGCGAAGGAGCCGTTAAGCGCCGCATCATGGACATGGGCATCACCAAGGGCACCGAGGTCTACGTGCGCAAGGTGGCCCCCCTCGGCGATCCGATCGAGGTCACGGTCCGCGGCTTCGAGCTCTCGCTCCGCAAGGATGAGGCGGAGAAGGTGCTGGTGCTCTAAGAGCAGCTTCGCGAGTATGCGCTGGTGAGCGCATATTTTTTAGCCCAGCAGTTAGAACACGTTAACTTTCTGGTCGCCACCGCGCCCGCGTCCGCGTCGCTCGCATCCCGGCTGCCAGATCGCGTCAGCGTCAACAAGAAGGAAAGGAAACCATGGGAATCAACATTGCGCTTGCCGGCAACCCCAACTGCGGCAAGACGACCATGTTCAACGACCTCACCGGCGCCAACCAGTACGTTGGCAACTGGCCCGGCGTGACCGTTGAGAAGAAGGAAGGCAGGTACAGCCGCGACAAGGACGTGACCATCACCGACTTGCCGGGCGTCTACTCGCTGTCCCCGTACAGCCCCGAGGAGATCGTCACGCGCGACTACCTCATGAGCGGCAGCCCTGACGTGGTCATCAACCTCGTCGACGCCACCAACCTCGAGCGCAACCTCTACCTCACCACCCAGATCATCAACTTGGGCCTGCCGGTGGTCATCGCGCTCAACATGATGGACCTCGTGGAGAAGAACGGCGACAAGGTCGACGTGGCCAGGCTCTCCGAGGCGCTCGGCTGCCCCATCGTGGAGACCTCCGCCCTCAAGGGCCGCGGCACCGCCGACGTGGTCAAGGCCGCCGTCGCCGCCGCGAGGAAGGGCGCGCCCGCCGCGTCGACCCTGCGCTTCTCCGACGACGTGGAGGAGGCGCTCGGCAAGGTCATCGACATCCTGGGTTCGCGCGTGAGGCCCGAGAACGCGCGCTGGTTCGCCGTCAAGCTGCTCGAGGGCGAGCAGCTCACCGTCGACGCGCTCAAGCTCCCCGCATCCGACCTGGCCAAGGTCGAGGCCATCCGCGCGGCGGTGGAGGACGCCGAGGACGATGACGCCGAGTCCGTCATCACCAACGAGCGCTACGACGCGATCACCGAGGTATGCGCCGCCTGCGTGAGGAAGTCCGCGAAGGGCATGACCACCACCGAGAAGATCGACCGCGTGGTCACCAACCGCATCCTCGGCATCCCCATCTTCATCGCGATCATGTTCTGCGTGTACTTCGTGGCCGTCTCGGTCGGCGGCGGCGTGGTGACCGACTGGGCCAACGACGGACTGTTCGGCGACGGCTGGCTCTACACGAACACCGAGGCCTTCGACGAGGCCGTCGGCGCGTGGGAGGAAGAGGTCGCCGCAGCTGAGGAGGCGGGCGCGAGCGAGGCGGCCCTCGAGGCCCTCGCGGAGGAGGAGCCCGACCCGGCTGAGTTCGGCCTGTGGCACCCGGGCCTCACGCCGGTGGTGTCCGACGCGCTTTCGGCCATCGGCTGCGCCGACTGGCTGCAGAGCCTCATCGTCGACGGCATCGTCGCCGGCGTCGGCGCCGTGCTCGGCTTCGTCCCGCAGATGATCCTGCTGTTCCTCATGCTGTCGTTCCTCGAGGCCTGCGGCTACATGGCGCGCGTGGCGTTCGTCATGGACCGCGTGTTCCGTCGCTTCGGCCTGTCGGGCAAGTCGTTCATCCCCATGCTCATCGCGAGCGGCTGCGGCGTGCCGGCGGTCATGGCCACCAAGACCATCGAGAGCGAGAAGGACCGCCGCATGACCATCATGACCACCACCATGATCCCCTGCGGCGCGAAGATGCCGATCATCGCGCTCGTGTTCGGTGCGCTCGTGGGCGGCGACTCCGAGGCGACCTGGTGGGTGGCCCCGCTGTTCTACTTCCTCGGCCTGGCTGCCATCATCGTCTCCTGCATCATGCTGAAGAAGCTCAAGAGCTTCGCCGGCGAGGTGGCCCCGTTCATCATGGAGCTCCCGCAGTACCACATCCCCACGGCGAAGAGCGTGGCTCTGGCCACGTGGGAGCGCGTGAGGTCCTACATCGTCAAAGCCGGCACCATCATCTTCCTGTCGACCATCGTCATCTGGTTCCTCATGAACTTCGGCATCTACGAGGGTGCGTTCGGCCTGCTTGACGCCGAGATGGAAGGGTATCTGGACAACTCCTTGATGGCGGGCCTGGGCAACCTGCTCGCGTGGGTCTTCGCGCCTCTGGGCTTCGGCAACTGGGAGTCCGCCGTCACCTCCATCACCGGGCTGGTGGCGAAGGAGAACGTGGTCGCCACGGTGGGCATCCTCACGCAGCTCGGCGAGCTCGGCGAGACCGACCCGGTTCTGTGGGAGGGCTTCGCGGCCATGCTCGGCGGGTCGTCCGCCGCGATCATGGCGTTCTGCGCCTTCAACCTGCTGTGCGCGCCGTGCTTCGCCGCCATCGGCACCATCCGCCGCCAGATGATGAGCGCGAAGTGGACCTGGGCGACCATCGGCTACATGTGCGGCTTCGCGTGGTGCGTGGGCCTCATGATCTACCAGTTCGTGGGCTTGGCCACGGGCGAGGTGAGCTTCGGCGTCTTCACGGTGGTCGCCATCGCGGTCGCCGCCGCCCTGCTGTTCCAGCTGCTTCGCCCGATGCCGCGCTTCGAGGACGAGCCTGCGAGGCGCGAGCTCGACGCCGCGGCCGAAGCCGCCTAGAAGACTTGGCGAATGCGCGCCCCGCGCAACCTGCCCGCCCCGCGCCTTGAGCGGCGCGGCGCGGGCAGGCGGGGCGCTTGCGTGAGAGCGCGCCGGGGGGCGCGGGAAAGGACCTGTCATGAAGGAGCTCGTCTTGACGCCGGGAACCGTCGTCATGCTGGCGGCCATGGCCGCGTGGGCGGCGTGGGCCGTCCGCCGCATCACGCACCGCGGCCTGTGCGACTGCGGCGACCACTGCGGGGACGCCGGCGCGTGCAGCTCGGGCTGCTCGTGCGGGGGCTGCGGCGCGGCCGAGAAGATGGTCGCCGACATGGGCCGCTCCCTGGAGGACCCGAAAGGGTAGGGGCGCCCCTCGCCTCTTGTGTTACCATGTCTCCATCTGCGTGAAGGAGGAAGCCATGGAGAAGATGTCCATGTCGCATGAGGACTACCTTGAGGCGATGGTCATGCTGGGGGCGACCACCGAGGCCTCGGTGCGCTCGGTTGACGTTGCCGCCAAGATGGGCGTCTCGAAGGCGTCGGTGAACAAGGCGATGTCGGTCCTGAAGGAGAAGGGCCTCGCTGAGCAGCCCTATTACGGCGACATCACGCTCACCGAGACGGGCTACGCCTACGGGTCGTCGGTGCTCGAGCGCCACGAGGCCCTGTCGCGCTTCCTCAACAAGGCGCTCGGCATCCCCGCCGACGTGGCCGAGCGGGAGGCGTGCCTGATGGAGCACGCCATCAGCGACGAGTCGTTCGAGAAGTGGCTCGCCTTCATCAAGGGGCTTGACCTGGAGTAGGGACGCGCGCGGGCGCCGCGCGGGCGCGCAGGTAACGAAAGCCGATCAATTAGTTATGGAAGGGCCCTGCGGGGCCCTTTATCTGTGGTATCCTGAATGAGCTCATCGCATGAACACACTACTGAAACGAACTCGGTGCATAAGGGGCGCATTTCCTTTGGAGAGACAATCCCATATCGTGTCCTTTGACGACGCTCGCCGCTCGACGCGCGGCGCGTCCGGCGGGCCTTCGGGCGCGCGGGGCAGCGGCATGCGCGCGGGGCGCGCGTCGTCCGCAGGAGCGTACGGAAGCGGCCGTGGCGTCATGCGCGCAGAGGCGCGCGGAGGCGGCCGCGGGGCCGCGTACGCGACGCGCGAAGGCGCGGGCGGCGCACGAGGTGCCCTGCGCGCGGAAGCGCGGGGCGACAGCCGCGGGCGCGCGAGCCGCTTCGCGTCCGGCGATGTGCGCGACGCGCGTGCCATGCGCTCGCAGCGCCTTCCCTTCGACGCCGCTGACCAGGCCTGGGAGGCCGAGGAGCACGCCCGCGAGGCGGCGCGTCCCTCGTCGCTTCGGGAGCGCGTGTCCGCGAAGGTGAGCGCCGCGAAGCGCTCTCATGCGAAGGGCCGTGCCGAGCGGCGCTTCTCGCAGCAGTACGGCGGCGCCGACAGGGGCGCGGGCGCCGAGGCCGCCGCCGGCCCGCGTGCGGCGGTGTACAAGGGCGAGATGGGGACCAAGCATCGGCGTGCCGCGCGCATGCAGGACGACGCGGCTCCGCGCGGCGGCTCCGCGCGCTCGGCTTCCGCCAGGAAGACGCGCCGGCTTTCGCCCGTCTTTGCCGTGAGCGCGGCGGTGGCGGCGTGCCTGCTGCTCGGCGGCGTGTTCCTCTACACCCCGGCGCAGCAGTTCTACCAGGAGGTGCGCGAGCGCGACCGCCTGCAAGCCGAGTACGCCGTGCTCCAGCAGCGCAACGACGCCATACAGGGCGAGGTGGACGCGCTGTCGAGCGGCGCGGGCGTCGAGGATCGCGCGCGCGCCGAGTTCGGCTGGGTCAAGAAGGGCGAGACCGCCGGCAGCGTAGGCGGCCTCGACGTGGAGAAGGACTCGAGCTTCCGCGCCAACATCGCCCCGGGCAGCGTGGAGGCCCCCGAGACGTGGTACTCGTTCCTCGACCCCGTGTTCGGGGTCAAGTAGCTCCGGGCTCGCTGACGCCAGCTCGGAACCATCTCGGCGCGGCGGCTTCGCGGGCATCCTGCGAAGCCGCCGCGCTTTTGACGGCAAGGGAGGTTGCCCATGGACGCGCAGGAAGCTCAGGACGCGCAGGAAGCTCAGGGCGCGCGGCGGTTCGCCGCCATCGACATCGGGACGGTGACGTGCCGCATGCTGGTGGCCGACGTGGTCGGCGGGCGCGTGGTCCCGCTGGCGAAGGAGTACGCGATCACGAACCTGGGCGAGGACGTCGACGCCTCGGGCGAGCTCAAAGGCGAGGCCATGGAGCGCGTGGCGCGCACCATCGACCGCTACCTCGCCGTGCGCGACGCGCTCAGCACCCCGGAGCACCCCGTGCTCAAGACGGTGTGCGTGGCCACGTCGGCCGTGCGCGACGCGCGCAACGCGTCGGAGTTCGCGCGCATGCTGGCCGACCGCGGGCTTGCGCTGGCGGTGATCCCCGGCGAGCAGGAGGCGGCGCTGTCGTTCGCGGGCGCGTCGGCGGAGTTTCCCGGCGAGCGCATCCTCGTGGTCGACGTGGGCGGCGGCTCGACCGAGCTCATCGTGGGGCTCGCGGGCGCCGCGCCGCAGAAGGCGCATTCGTTCGACATCGGGTGCCGTCGCGTGACCGAGCGCTTCCTGGCGAGCGACCCCCCTGCGGCCTCCGAGCTCTGCGCGGCGCGCGCGTGGTGCGCGGAGCAGTTCGCCGCCTACTTCGAGGAGCTGCCGGAGGGCGCGCGCCCGGACTGCATGGTCGCCGTGGCGGGGACGGCCACCACGGCGGTGAGCATCCGCGAGGGCATGGAGACGTACGACTCCGACCGCGTGCACGGGGCCCGGGTGTCGCTCGAGGAGCTCGAGGGCATCACGCGACGCCTGGCGGCGCTGCCGCTCGAGGAGCGCGCGCAGGTGGTGGGCCTCGACCCCGGGCGCGCGCCGGTCATCACGGCGGGCCTGCTCATCTTGGAGGAGGTCATGCGCGCCGCCGGGGTCGGCGCCTTCACCGCGAGCGAGTCCGACATCCTGCAGGGGATGGTCCTGCGCGCCGCGCAGGGCTGACGAGGCGCACCCCCTCCCCGCGGCCTCCCGGGCCGTCGGGCGGGCCGTTTCGCAAGGCGGCTCTGCGGGGTGCGCCGATCTGATATCATGGCAGGCGCGTCAAAGGCGTGATCCTTGCGGTCTGGCAGGTTTCGGGGGCGTGGCGGAATTGGCATACGCAGCGGACTTAAAATCCGCCTCTTCGGATTGTGGGTTCGAGTCCCACCGCCCCTACCATGAACACCCCGTGTGATATCATGCTTATCTCGCGTACCCATCGGTCAACTCGTGTACCCATCTGTCAACCTGCGGCAAGAAAGCGCTATGGAAAACATCAACGAGATCCTCGCGGGCGTCGACCACGCACCCGCCACCTTCGAAGAATATCTCACCTGCTATGCCGACAAGGTGGGCGAGCTCATCAACGGCTACATCCCGCACGGCAGCCATCCCGACATGGACCGCTACCTGTACGCGCCGCTGTTCGAGTACAGCCAGAACGGAGGCAAGCGCCATCGCCCGCTGATCTGCTTCGCGGCGTGCATGGCCGTGAGCGGCGACGTGGTGCGCGCCACGTCGGCGGCTGCGGCCATCGAGCACTTCCACACCGCGGCGCTCATCCACGACGACATCGCCGACGAGGCCGAGCTGCGCCGCGGCGAGCCGTGCCTGCACCTCACGGAGGGGCTGGGCCTCGCCATCAACATGGGCGATCTGGCGCTGTCGCTCGTGAACGGCACGGTTGTGGACGACCCCGCGCTCGACGACGCCACCAAGGTGCGCGTGGTCACCGAGCTCATCAACATGACGCGCCGCACCATCGAGGGCCAGGCGCTCGACATCGGCTGGGCGCGCGACGGTCGCTACGACATCACGCCGGAGGACTACCTGGTCATGGCCACTCACAAGACCGCGCACTACTCGGGCGCGGTGCCGCTGGCCATCGGCGCCATCATCGGCGGCGGCACGGAGGCGCAGGTCGAGGCGCTGCGCAACTACGGCCTCGACACCGGCCTCGCCTTCCAGATCCAGGACGACCTGCTGAACCTCGTCGGCACCGAGGAGAGCACCAAGAAGGACTTCCGCAACGACATCACCGAGGGCAAACGCACGCTCGTGGTGGTGCACGCGCTGCAGAACTCGCCGGCGCGCGACCGCCTCATCGAGATTCTCTCGTCGAAGGAGAAGGACCCGGTCGTGCTCGCCGAGGCCGTGCGGATCATGGAGGAGTCGGGTTCGATCGACTACGCGCGCAGCTACGCCGAGAACCTCACGTCCATCGCGAAGAACCGCCTGATCGACATGGTGGGCCCGTCGTCGTCGCGCGATCTGCTCGTCTCCATGGCGGACTGGTTTGTGAACAGGCTCAAGTAGCGTCAAGGCGGACAAGCGAGGCGGATGCGATGAACACGATCAAGCGAGGAGACTTCGGGGCGGCGGTCGAGGACGTGCAGCAGCGCCTCGCGCTGGTGGGCCACCTGACGCAGGACCAGGTCACGGGCGTGTATGACGAGCGCACGGCGACGGCGGTGCGCGAGTTCTGCCTCAACGTGCACCTCGGCGCAGTCGACGAGGTGACCGAGAAGGTGTGGGCGGCGCTCGTCGACGCCTCCTACAACCTGGGCGACCGCACGCTGTACCTGCGCATGCCCTACTTCCACGGCCACGACGTGCTCGAGCTGCAGCAGGCGCTCGGCGCGCTCGGGTTCTTCTGCGGGATCGAGGACGCCATCTTCGGCGCGCACACCGAGCTCGCGCTGCGCAAGTTCCAGACGAACATGGGGCTTCCCTCCGACGGCATCGCCGGCGCCTACACCTACGCCTCGCTGCGCAACCTGCAGCACTCGTGGGTGGGCAAGGAGGCCTCGCACCTGTCGCGCCCCATCGGGTTCGCCCGCGCGGCCGACGTGCTCGAGTCGCATGCGCTGTGCCTGTTCGGGACGTGCGAGTTCACGCGCTCGGTGGCCTCGCGCATGTCGAACCTGGCGACGGCCACCAACCCCTCGTCGAAGATCGTGAGCGCCGACGCGCTCTCCGTGGCGCCGGACGACTCCATGCTGCTCGTGCACGTGTCGCTGGAGGTCGCGGAAGGCGAGCGGGCCGTCCCCGTGGTGGCCTACGCCGACGAGGAGACGCTCGCCGTGCGGCTGAAGGGCGCGCTCGCCGCCGCCTGCGGCGCCCGCCCGCCACGCGTCGTGGTGGTGCTGCCCGGGCGCGTGTGGGAGGACGCCGGGGCCGACCGAAGCGCCCAGCACTTCGCCATCACGCTGCTCGACGCTCTGTGCGCCGCGCTCTCTTGAGGTTCCGTTCGCCCTGACGGGACGAACGGAATGCTCGACGCTGCGGCTTCGTACGGCCCCTGACCTAGCCCCTTGTTTTGGGCGCGGCGCGGCGCGAAGGCCGCTTGGCCCAAAGGCGGGGCTATCTCAGGCACCGTACGAACCCTCGCTGACGTTACGAACGACCAGGGACATTGAGTTTGTAGCGTCCCGTCGCCCTGCTTTTCACAGGCACGTCACAACCGTGCTTTTTCGCAGTGGTACAATAATGCGGTTTTCCACCCTCAGGCAACTTAGGAAGAGGAGAGTCCTACATGGCACGTCCCATGACCATGGCGGAGAAGATTCTCGCCGCCCATGCGGGGCTGGACGAGGTGGAGCCGGGCCAGCTGATCGAATGTGATCTCGACCTCGTGCTCGCCAACGACGTCACCGCACCCATCGCCATCAAAACCGTCCGCCAGATCTCCGACCGGGTGTTCGACCCGGAGAAGGTGATCCTGGTGCCCGACCACTACGTTCCGAACAAGGACATCAAGAGCGCCGAGCAGGCCAAGATCGTGCGCGACTTCGCGCGCGAGCAGGGCATCACCCACTACTACGAGGTGGGCTGCATGGGCGTCGAGCACGCGCTTCTGCCCGAGCAGGGCGTCGTGGGCGCGGGCGACCTGGTCATCGGCGCTGACAGCCACACCTGCACGTACGGCGCGCTCGGCGCGTTCACCACGGGCGTGGGCTCGACCGACGCGGGCGTGGGCATGGCAACCGGCCGCGCGTGGTTCAAGGTGCCCGAGACCATCAAGTTCGTCATCAACGGCAAGCTGGCCGCGGGCGTGACCGGCAAGGACGTCATCCTGCACATCATCGGCATGATCGGCGTGGACGGCGCGCTGTACAAGGCCATGGAGTTCACGGGGTCCGCCATCGAGGCCCTGCCCATGGACGAGCGCCTCTCCATCTCCAACATGGCCATCGAGGCGGGCGGCAAGGCCGGCCTCATCCCGGTCGACGACGTGACGCGCGCCTACATGGACGGCCGCGCGGAGCGCCCCTACACCGCGTACTACTCTGACGAGGACGCGCAGTTCTCCCAGGTCATCACCATCGACGCGGCTGACATCGTGCCGACGGTGGCCTTCCCGCACCTGCCGAGCAACACGCGCCCGGTCGCCGAGGCGCGCGACGTGAAGATCGACCAGGCCGTCATCGGCAGCTGCACCAACGGCCGCCTCGACGACATGCGCCAGGCCGCGGCGGTGCTCAAGGGCCGCACGGTGCATCCCGACGTGCGCTGCATCGTGATCCCCGCCACGCAGAAGGTGTACCGCCAGTGCATGGAGGAGGGCCTCATGGACATCTTCCTCGACGCGAACTGCGCGGTGTCCACCCCCACGTGCGGCCCGTGCCTGGGCGGCTACATGGGCATCCTCGCCGCCGGCGAGCGCGCCATCGCCACCACGAACCGCAACTTCGTCGGCCGCATGGGCGACCCCACGAGCGAGGTGTATCTCTCCTCGCCGGCCGTCGCCGCGGCGAGCGCCGTGCTCGGCCACATCGGCCTGCCGGAAGACCTGGACTAACGCCTTTCCGAGCGAAGGGACAGAACGAAGCATCCGAAAGGAAGACCCAGATGCAATTCAAGGGAACCGCTCATCGCTACGGGCGCGACGTCGACACCGACGTCATCATCCCGGCGCGCTACCTGAACACGTCCGACCCAGCTGAGCTGGCGAAGCACTGCCTGGAGGACCTCGACGTCACGTTTGTCGAGCGCGTCCGCACGGGCGACGTCATCGTGGCCGACGAGAACTTCGGCTGCGGCAGCTCGCGCGAGCACGCGCCCATCGCCATCAAGGCCGCGGGCGTCGACGTGGTCATCGCCAAGAGCTTCGCGCGCATCTTCTACCGCAACTCCATCAACACGGGCCTGGCCATCATGGAGTGCCCCGAGGCCGTCGACGCCATCAAGCAGGGCGACGTGGTGAGCGTCGACGCCGACGCGGGCCTGATCACCGACGAGACCACGGGCGCGACGTTCACCGCCCAGCGCTTCCCGCCGTTCATCGCCGAGATCATCGAGGCGGGAGGTTTGGTGAATCGCTGGAAGGCGAAGCTGGCGCAAGCGTAGCGGTGCTATCATGGGCGCATGTGCCCGCATGCGGGTTTCGAGCATGCGGACGTTCCGACCTCGAAGGAGCGTGTGATCATGGCGCAAGGCGCATCGGGCCCGCAAGACCCATCAGATCTTCTCCGGCAACTCACCCCATCTTGGCTCACGCGACCCGAGGGAGACGCTCCCTCGGGCGCGCTTGCCTCATCCGCCGCGTCATCCGCCGCATGGCGCACGCCGCTCTCGCGTCGCGGCTTTCTCGCCGCGTCGGCGCTGGCGGCCTCGATGCTCCTCGTCGGCGCACCTGGCGCGCCCGGCATGCCCGACGTGACGGGCCTCGGCGCGCAGCCGGCCTGGGCGGATGACTACGACAACAACGTGGGCGAAAACCTCTCCGACTACATCATCCGCCTGCGCCCCAAGGGCTTTTTGCGCACGGTGAGCGTGCACGGCGACGGCACGGTCGTCGGGCAGGTGTGCTGGCTCTACCAGCAGGGCACCTCGAGCAAGCACCATCTGTTGTGGCACGGCGACTACGGCGGATACTCCATCCACACGATGTCCAACTTCGAGGAGAAGAAGCTCTCGTCGAACAACGTCTGGTCGGTTGACGACGACAGCAAGGACGAGGGGAAGGCCATCCACGTGTGGAGCGGCGACTACGACAAGAAGAAGAGCCGCGTGTTCAAGTTCCGCCGCCAGGATGACGGCACCTACCTCATCAAGAACGTGAACAGCGGCAAGTACCTTTCGCTCGAGAACGTCAACGACGACACCAACGAGAACAAGGTGGTGCAGCGCGGAGGCGCGATGGCATGGGAGGTCGAGATCGTCGGCGTGGGCGTGGCGGGCAGCTCGGACGATGACACAGACGAGCGCTATCCCACCTCCCAGTTCTGCACGGACTACAGCAGCTTCCCGCTCGGCCCGTGCTGGATGGGCGCGATGGCGCCTGCGAACAACGACACGCTCCTCTCGCAGATCTCCCTGCCCGGCACGCACGACTCGGGCGCGCTCAGCATCGACAACGACACCGAGCCGCAGACCTCCATGGCCAAGTGCCAGCAGGACTACATCCCCACGCAGCTCAACCTGGGCATCCGCTACCTGGACATGCGCCTGGGAAACGGGGACGACCCCGGCGTGAACCACGGCGGCATGTACGCGTACCGCAAGGACCATGCGGGCTTGAAGCTCTCCGACGTCTTCGATTACTGCAAGACCTTCCTGGGCGCGAACCCGACCGAGACCATCGTCATGCTGGCCACGAACTCCGACGGCGACAACGCCAAGATCACGAGCGCCTTCGCGAAGCACATGAGCGTGAAGAAGGAAGATTCCGACGAGACGTGGTTCTACGACGGGAGGCGCGTGCCCACGCTCGGCGAGGCGCGCGGCAAGATCGTGCTCCTGCGCCGCTTCACGCCGGAAGGGGCCGACAAGGACAAGCACCAGTACGGCATCGACCTGCACGACTGGGACCAGAAGGTCGAGGCGAGCGGCGAGGACGGGCTCGGCCTCATCCACGAGGAGCTGGTCGAGGAGAAGAGCGGCGACACGGTGGATCGCCATTACACGACCGTGTACGCGCAGGACAACTACAACGTCCCGGCTGACGACAAGCCTCCCTATGTTGACGCGGCGCTCGCGGACGCGGTGAAGCTCCCCGATGACGACACGCAGAAGGTCAAGGTCATGGTGGACGACAAGGAGCAGGATGCAGACGTCCCCAAGGCGAACTACGCCGTCAACTACACGTCGAGCTCGCGGTTCGTCCACTCGTACAGCAACCCGTTCTACGCCGCCCAGGCGATGAACGAGCACTTGTACCGGAGCCCCTACTTCTGCAACAGCCGCATGAACGCGTCGTCGCACCAAAGCGAGTTCATCGGCATCATCCCGTCTGACTTCACGGACGCGGTGCTCGCGCGCAGCGTCTACGAGCGCCAGGTGCTCCAGCCGGAGATCATACCCGGCGCTTGCGCCGTGCCGCCTGACCAGGTGACGCTCACCTACGGCGACGACTTCGCGAGCGCGCAGTTCGCGGGCGGCGGAAGGTGCGGCAAGGACTACTACAAGCTGAAGGGAACCTCGGCGCCGCTCGACGTGGCGCACGCGGGAGCGGGGCTGGGGGCCACGTGCGCGCTGGCGTACGTGTCGGTCGACCCCTTCGGCCCCGAGCAGGAGACGTGGTCGAAGGAAGGCGTTCCCATCACGGTGCTGCCGCGCCCGGTGAGCCTGGCGTGGGAGGGGATCGACGGGCTCGTCTCGGCCGCCGACGTGCGCTCGAAGGTGGTGGCGAAGCTGCAGAACGTCATCGACGGAGACGACCTCTTTGCGCGCCTGGAGTTCTGCTACGATAGCAAAGGCGCGCCAGGAGCCGTCGTGGACGCCTCGAAGCTCGGGGCGCTCGGCGAGGGCACCTACTGGGTGCGCGCCGCGGGGCTTGCCGGCGAGAAGGCGGTGGACTACGAGCTGGTCGACGACGGGCGCGTCAGCTTCACCGTGTCACCCGCGAGCGCGGGCGGCGAAGGCGCGGGCTCGGGCTCGGCCGGCGCTGTGAGCGCGGGCACGCCGCTGGCGCCGACCGGCGATGACGCGGGCGTCGCGAGCATGGCGGCGGGCGCCGTTGCCGTGGCGGCGGCGGTTGCCGCGGCGGGCGCGTGCGCGTGCGCCTCTGCCGACGACGGCGCGGACGCGTTGCGCTAAGGGGTCTGCGCGGAACGTGCGCGGACTCGGGTTTTGAAAGGAAGAGCATGACGAACTACAAGATTTGCCTGCTGCCGGGTGACGGCATCGGGCCGGAGATCATCGCCGAGGGCGTGAAGGTGATGAACGCAGCGGGCGCGAAGTACGGCGTCACGTTCACGTGCACCGAGGCGCTCATCGGCGGCTGCGCCATCGACGCGGCGGGCACGGCGCTGCCGGACGAGACGCTTGAGGTGGCGAACGCCTCCGACGCCGTTCTCCTGGCGGCGGTGGGCGGCCCGAAGTGGGACACCACCGACCCGGCCAAGCCGCGTCCCGAGCAGGGGCTTCTGGGCATCCGCAAGGCGCTGGGCCTCTACACCAACCTGCGCCCCGTGCAGATCTTCAACGCGCTGGCTGACGCCTCCACGCTCAAGCCCGAGGTCATCGACGGGGTCGACATGATGATCGTGCGCGAGCTCACGGGCGGCCTGTACTTCGGGAAGCGCGAGCGCTTCTACGACGAGGAGGGCGCCGGCGCAGGCGGCGCGCGCGGGCAGCGCGCCTACGACACGCTCGAGTACCGCGAGTACGAGATCGAGCGCATCGCGCGCCAGGCGTTCGAGGCCGCGCGCAAGCGCCGCGGCAAGGTGACGAGCGTCGACAAGGCCAACGTGCTCGAGACGAGCCGCATGTGGCGCGAGGTCGTGCACCGCGTGGGGGAGGAGTACCCCGATGTGGAGCTCGAGGATCTGCTGGTGGACAACACCGCCATGCAGCTCATCAACCGCCCGGCCGACTTCGACGTCGTGGTGACCGAGAACATGTTCGGTGACATCCTGTCTGACGAGGCCGCGCAGATCACGGGCTCGCTCGGCATGCTGGCGAGCGCGAGCCTGGGCGACGGCGTGGCGCTCTACGAGCCGAGCCACGGAAGCGCGCCCGACATCGCGGGGCGCGGCATCGCCAACCCGCTCGCGCAGATCCTCTCGGTGGAGATGATGCTGCGCTACAGCTTCGGCATGACGGAAGCTGCCGACGACATCAAGCGCGCGGTGACCGAGGTGCTCGACGAGGGCTGGCGCACCGGCGACATCAAGGACGCCGAGACGCCCGCCGACCACGTGGTGGGCACCGTGCAGATGGGCGACCTGGTAGTCGCGCACCTGTAAGGCCGATTTGCAGAGGAGAGACTCATGAGCAACACGTTCAAGCTGGCCGTGCCCACGCTGGGCGAGGCGGGTCTGGAGGGCGAGCGCAGCGGGCACTTCGGCCACTGCGACTGCTTCACCATCGTCGACATCGCCGACGGCGAGATCACCGCGGTCGGCGTGCTCGACAACCCGCCGCACGAGGAGGGCGGCTGCCTGCGCCCCGTCAAGCTGCTGCATGACGCGGGCGTCGACGCCATCGTGGCGGCCGGCATGGGCATGCGCCCGATGATGGGCTTCGCCGACGCGGGCATCACGGTGTACTTCGAGAACCGCACGCCGAACGTGGGCGACGTCGCCAAGCTGGTGGCTGCGGGCGAGGTGCCCACCATGGGCCCCGAGAACGCCTGCCACCACTAGGCAAGGACCAAGGCAAAAAGCAAGAGCAAGAGGGCGCCCGCCAGCAGGTGGGCGCCCTCTTGCTCTAGGCGGAAAGCCCTATCGCGGCATCCACTTGCTCAGCATGCGCGCGAGCGACTCGATATCCAGGGGCTTCGCCATGTGGTCGTTCATGCCCGAGGCGTGCGCGTGGCGGATGTCCTCGACGAACGCGTCAGCGGAGAGCGCCACGATGGGGATCTCCGCCAGGTCCGGCCGCGCGACGGCCGCCGCGCGAATGGCGCTCGACGCCTCGTATCCGTCCATGACCGGCATCTGGATGTCCATCAGCACGATGTCGTAGTAGCCGGGGTCGCGGTCGAGCAGCATGTCAACCGCGATCTGGCCGTTCTCGGCGTGCTCCACGACGGCTCCGGTCATGCCGATGAGCTCTTGGGCGATGGCGGCGGCCATCATGTTGTCCTCGGTCAAAAGGACGCGCCTGCCGGAGAAGGCGAGCCCCTCGAGGATGGCCCGCTCGTCTATCGCGTCCGCGGTCTTCCCCGACAGCACCTCCTGCATCACCCGCACCAGGCGGCTGCGGAACAGCGGCTTCGAGATGAACGCGTCCACGCCGACCTCGCGCGCCTCCTGCTCGATCACTGACCAGTCGTAGGCGGACAGGATGATGATGGGCACGCTCTTGGTGACCACCTGCCGGATGCGCTTCGCCGCCTCCAAGCCGCTCATCTGGGGCATGCGCCAGTCCAGGATGATGGCGCGGAACGGGTCGTCATCGGCTTCGGCGGCTTGGACGGCGTCGATGCCCTCCTGGCCGGAGAGCGCGAAGGCGGAGCGCATCCCGATGTTCTCGAGCAGCATGCAGGCTCCTTCGCAGGCAGCCTCCTCGTCGTCCACCACCAGCACGCGCACGCCCTGCAGGTCGCTGAGGTCCTCCCGGCCTCCGTCGCGCAGCTTCAGGTGAACCACGACGGTGAACGTGGTGCCCTCGCCCTCCTTCGACGTGACGTCGACGGTGCCGCTCATCAGCGAGACGACGCTCTTCACGATGGCCATGCCGAGGCCCGTGCCCTCTACCTTGGTCGTGCGCGAGTCGTGGGCGCGCGCGAAGGGCTCGAAGATGACCTTCAGGAACTCCTCGCTCATGCCGCAGCCGGTGTCGCTGAAGGTGAACTCGTAGCAGCCGCATTCGGGGATGCGGCTGGGGAGCTCGGCGATGCGCAGCCCGATGGTGCCGCCCTCGGGGGTGAACTTCACGGAGTTGCCCATGATGTTCACGAACACCTGCTGGAGGCGGGTGGGGTCGCCGATCACGTGCTCGTGCTTGATGTCCGTCAGCTCGACCTTGAGCTCCTGCCCCTTCGAGGCGATCTGGGGGTTCATGATGCTGATGAGGCTCTCGACGGACTCGGACAGGTTGAAGGGCTCGTCTGCCAGGCCGATGGTACCCGACTCGATCTTCGCCATGTCGAGCACCTCGTTGATGAGCCCGAGCAGATGCTTGCTCGCGGCGGTGATGTTGTTGAGGCACTCGTGCACGCGGTCGGGGTCGTCCGCGTGCATGCTGGCGATGGCGGTGAGCCCCATGATGGAGTTCATGGGCGTGCGGATGTCGTGCGACATGGAGTTCAAGAAGTCGCTCTTGGCCCGGGAGGCGTGCTCCGCTGCCCGGAACGCGTCTTCCAGGGCGATGCGGCTCGCGATCTCCCGCTCCTTGGCGCTCGTGATGTCCTGGACGGCGACGAGCAGGCTGATCGGCTCGCCTTCGGCGTCGCGGTTCAGGCACAGGGTGGAGGACTGGAGCCAGCGGCCGCCGGCTTCGTCGGTCGTCCGCCACTCGTTCTTGACGTAGGGCTCTCCCGAGCGGAGCGCCTTCCTCGCGTCGCTCTCGTCGAGGAAGAGGGCGGCTGGCGCGTCGCTGGCCGAGCTGTCTATCTGCGCCTTGAAGTGGGCGCGCAGATCGCGGTAGCTGCCTCTCGCGGGCAGGCTGCTCTCGGCGTTGTCGTTCTTCAGAAGCTCGTAGGTGCCGTCAACCAGGTTGATGGACAGCAGATTGTTGAAGAGGTTCGTCGACACGTCGATGATGCGGTTGGCCTCCTGCCGCTCGAGCAGCAGCTCCTGGTTTTTCGCCCGCGCCTGCAGCAGGAAGACCGCGATGACGACGACGCTCGCGATGAGCATGCCGATGATGACGATGACGCCGGAGGCGTTCGCCTCCGAGATCATGCTGTTGGTGATGGCTGAGGGGAACGAGCGCACGAGCACCCAATCGTAGGAGGGGAGCTTGATCAGGAAGGTGTTGCCCGTCCCCTCGGACGTGCGGTACGTGAAGTCGGCGGCGGCTCCTGCGGAGGTGGCCTCGACCAGGTCGTTGATGCTCGCGCCGTCGAACTCCTTGTCGACGAACACCTCGCTGATGTTCTCGGCGTCCTCCCTGGTGGGATCGGCTTGCGCGACCACGGTGCCGTCGGCTGTGCACAGGTAGGTGGGGGTGGTCTGCCCGTAGAACTCGGTGGTCATGGCCCCGACGAGGGTGTCCTCGTGAAGCACCGCCACCAAGACGCCGGTGACGTTGTCGCCGTCGTATACGGGGGCGTAGAAGGCGAGGATGTTGTTGCCGTCGAACAGGGCGTTCTCGACGAAGCACACGCCGCTTTCGCCCTGCATGCCCGCCTGGTAGTAGAGCCGGTCGGAGGCGTCGGCGATGACGCCTCCGCCGTTGTAGGCGGTGCCGTCGGCGGTGACGTAGAACGTGTTGTCAAACTGGGAGCTGGCGTAGTCGGCGATGACGTCCTCGGCGCTGATGTCCTCGTCCTTGAGCGCGCGCTCGCAGATCTTGGCGGCGCCCCTCAGGTTGCTGAGGGCGCCGTCGAACACGTCGTTGATGCGCCGCGCCGTCTGGTTGGCTGACGTCTCGAGGTACTCGTTGGTCTGGCTGATGACGCGCTGGGAGTTCACGCTCATGAACAGGAGCAGCGCCGTGGCGAGGATGGCGGCGGCTGCGCAGATCGCCAGAAGGCGGTTGCGCGTTTCTCTTTCGGTGCGTGGCTTGCCCATCAATGACCCCATATGCTCGGAAGTTGGCTCTCTGCACGAGGCAGCTCGCAGGCTCGTGCGCATCGCAGGTCATTATATAAGTTCACGCGGCCTGGCGCAGGGGTCCCCGCGGATAAATTCGAGGGAATTCGACGCGGGGGCTCCCGCGTCCCCGGGCGGCGCGAATGCCTCGCCGCTTTCCGCGCGTCTGCGCTACAATGGTCAGGTTTACGGTTACGGCAGAGAAGGACTCACCCATGGCAATCCAAGCACCCGAAGGCACCAAAGACCTGCTTCCCGACGAGGCGCTGTTCTGGACGCACTTCAAGGCGGTGGCGGCGCGCGTGTTCGGCGCGTACGGCTACGTGCCCATCGAGACGCCCGTCATCGAGCAGACCGAGCTCTTCGTGCGCGGCATCGGCGAGGCCACCGACGTGGTGAGCAAGGAGATGTTCACCTCGCTCTCGGGCGAGAACCTGAAGAAGCTGCTTTCCGGCGGCACCGTCAAGAGCAAGAGCCGCCTGTCGATGCGCCCCGAGGGCACGGCGGGCGTGGTGCGCGCCGTGGTGCAGCACGACCTGGTGCCGCAGGGCGCGGCGCCGGCGAAGCTCATGTACGCGGGCCAGATGTTCCGCGCCGAGCGCCCGCAGAAGGGCCGCCAGCGCCAGTTCAACCAGGTGGGCGTGGAGTGCCTGGGCGCCGAGGAGCCCACGGTCGACGCCGAGGCCATCATCATGCTCATGCGCTTCTACCGCGAGATCGGCATTCCCGCCTCCGACACGCGTCTGCTCCTCAACTCCATGGGCTGCGACGCGTGCCGCCCGGCGTACCGCGAGCAGGTGCGCGCCTACATGGCCGAGCATGCCGACGAGCTGTGCGAGACGTGCATGACGCGCGCGGAGCTGAACCCGCTGCGCGCCTTCGACTGCAAGAACCCCGGCTGCGCGGCCGTGATGGAGGGCGCGCCGAAGATCACCGGCCATCTGTGCGACGACTGCCGCGAGCACTACGAGACGGTGAAGGCGCTGCTCGACGGCGCGGGCGTGGCCTATGCGGAGGACGCCAAGCTCGTGCGCGGCCTCGACTACTACACGCGCACGGTGTTCGAGGTGCAGGTGGACAACGGCATGGGCAGCCAGAACGCCATCGGCGGCGGCGGGCGCTACGACAAGCTGGCCGAGGAGGTGGGCGGCCGGCCCACGCCGGGCCTCGGCTTCGCGCTGGGGTACGAGCGCTGCGTGCTCGCGCTGCAGGCGGCGGGCGTGGAGTTCCCCCGCGCGCAGAGGTGCGACCTGTTCGTGGCGTGCGTGGACGCGAGCGTGCGCACGGCGGCGTTCTCGCTCGTGCAGCGCTGCCGCGACGCGGGGATGGCGGCCGACATGGACCATCAGAAGCGCAGCCTGAAGAGCCAGTTCAAGCTGGCCGACAAGCTCGGCGCCGCGCACGTGGCCGTCCTCGGCCCCGACGAGCTGGCGGCCGGCCAGGTGAAGCTGCGCGACATGGGCACCCACGAGGAGCGCCTCGTGGCGCTCGAGGACGCGGTGCCCGCGCTCTTGGCGCAGGGCTAGGCGGGCAGCGCGCGCGGGCCTGCCGCCGCGCAGCGCGTTCCCGTGCGCGGGCCTGCCGCCGCGTGGCGCGCCCCCTGCTCGGCCGCGCTCTTAGCGGGGAATTAGCCGCGGGGGAGTGATTTTCCCGCTCAGACGCGGGGCTTCTGTCGTACAATAATCAAGTTTGGGATAAGCTCCCCTCGCCTGCGCGCCTGCGACAGCGCGTCTGCGTGCCGCGCGGGCCGCCGCGACGCGCCGTCATGCCGTCGCGCATCGCGTCTCGCGCATGCCGTGCCTTCGCGCGCCGCCGCGCGCAGGCGAGGGGTGGAAGCTAAGAGGCTCAAGGAGAACGAACTGTCATGGCAGATCTGAAGAACGAATACTGCATGCACACCGCCACCTGCGGCGAGCTGCGTGCGCAGGACACGGGCCGCGAGGTCGTGCTCACCGGCTGGGCGTGGCACAACCGCGACCACGGCGGGCTCATCTTCTGCGACTTGCGCGACCGCGAGGGCTACACGCAGATCGTGGTCGACCCCGACTGCGTGAGCGCCGAGGACTTCGCGCGCGCCGAGCATCTGGGCCGCGAGTACGTGCTGAAGGTCACCGGCAAGGTGCGCGAGCGCGCCGCCGAGGCCGTGAACCCCAACATGGCCACGGGCGAGATCGAGGTCCTGGCGAGCGCGATCGAGGTGCTCAACACCTCCGTCACCCCGCCGTTCTCCATCGAAGACGGGATCGAGACCGACGAGACCACGCGCATGAAGTGGCGCTACCTCGACATCCGCCGTCCCGAGATGTACGCCTCGCTGCGCCTGCGCCACACGGTGGCCCAGGCGATGCGCCAGGCCCTCAACGAGCGCGGCTTCCTCGAGATCGAGACGCCCATCCTGGCGAACTCCACGCCCGAGGGCGCGCGCGACTACATCGTGCCGAGCCGCCCGAACCCCGGCAAGTTCTACGCGCTGCCGCAGAGCCCGCAGCAGTTCAAGCAGATGCTCATGTGCGCGGGCGTCGAGCGCTACTACCAGATCGCGCGCTGCTTCCGCGACGAGGACCTGCGCGCCGACCGCCAGCCCGAGTTCACGCAGGTGGACATCGAGATGTCGTTCGTGCAGGGCGAGGACGTCATGAACATGATGGAGGGCGTCATGGCCGAGACGCTCGCCGCCGCAGGCGTCGAGCACGCCTTCCCGCTCGAGCGCATGCCCTACGCCGAGGCCATGGAGCGCTTCGGCTGCGACCGCCCCGACACGCGCTTCGGCATGGAGCTCGTGAACCTCACCGAGATCGTGCGCGGCTGCGGCTTCGGCGTGTTTGCCCGCGCCGTCGAGGCCGGCGGCGTGGTGAAGGCCGTCAACTGCAAGGGCGCCGGCGACTGGAGCCGCGGCGACGTGGAGAAGCTCGCCGACATCGCGGCGGCCAACGGCGCGAAGGGCATGGCCTGGATCGCCTTCACGTCCGACGGCAAGGAGAAGAGCCCCATCATCAAGTTCTTCGAGGAGGACGTGTATGCGCGCCTCAAGGAGGCCATGGGCGTGGAAGCGGGCGACCTGCTGCTGTTCGCGGCCGACAAGGCCGAGGTGGCCAACGCCGTGCTCTCGGCGCTGCGCCTGCACATGGCCGACCGCCTGGGCATCCCGCGCGAGGGCCACAGCCTGCTGTGGGTGGTGAACTTCCCCATGTTCAAGTACGACGAGGACGAGAAGAAGTACGCCGCCGAGCACCACCCGTTCACGCACGTGCTCGACGAGGACCTGGACCGCATCGAGACCGAGCCCCTGGCGTGCGGATCCTACAGCTACGATTTGGTCATGGACGGCTTCGAGGTGGGCGGCGGCACCATCCGCATCCACAACGCCGAGGAGCAGCGCCGCGTGCTGCGCGTGTGCGGCCTGACTGACGAGCAGATCGACGAGAAGTTCGGGCACCTCATCCACGCGCTCGAGCTGGGCGCCCCTCCGCATGGCGGCATCGCGCTGGGCCTCGACCGCCTTGTCATGCTGCTGGCGGGCAAGGACTCCATCCGCGACGTCATCGCGTTCCCGAAGACGTCGAGCGCAAGCGATCCCATGACGGGCGCGCCGAGCGCCGTCACCGGCCGGCAGCTCAAGGAGGTCAGCCTCCGCACGCTGTAGGCGCTGCCGCGCGGCCGTCTCCACGTGCCGCGCCCCCACGCGCCAGCATTGCTTTACCTCGAGCGTCCGGCCTTCTGGCCGGGCGCTTTTTCATTCCGGGAGTACGAGACGCGAAAAACGCTCAACCCTACGGCTAGGCAATTCGAAGGAAAGCGAGGTTGAGGTATGGAGCGGAAGACTTTGACGGTGGAAGCGGAGACGAGGGCGACAGGGTCACAGGCGACGGAGCCGCAGGCGGCGCGGCCGTCCGACAGGCGCGAGAGCGCGCGCAAGGCGGTGGTGTACGGGTACGCGCGCGTGTCGGCACGTGACCAGAACCTGGCGCGTCAGATCGACGCGCTGCTGGAGTTCGGCGTCAAGCGGCGGCTCATCTACGAGGATCGCGCGAGCGGGCGCGACTTCGACCGCCCGGGGTTCCGGCGGCTGATGCGCCGGCTGCGCGCGGGCGACGTGGTGGTGGTGAAGAGCATCGACCGGCTGGGCCGCTGCTACAGCGAGATCCTCGAGCAGTGGCGCGTGCTCACCAAGGAGCGCGGCGTCGACGTGGTGGTGCTCGACATGCCGCTGCTCGACACGCGCACCCGCGTGGACGGCGTGACGGGCGCCTTCTTGGCCGACGTGGTGCTGCAGCTTCTGAGCTACGTGGCGCAGGTGGAGCGCGACAACATACGCCAGCGCCAAGCCGAGGGCATCGCCGCAGCCCATGCGCGCGGCGTGCGCTTCGGCCGCCCGCGCCTCGAGCGTCCCGAGCCCTACGGGGACGTGCTCGAGGGCTACTTGGCGGGCCTGCTCACGCGCAAGGAGGCGTCGGCCGCCCTCGGCGTGAGCACGGCCACGTTCGACCGCTGGAAGCGGGAGGACGTGGAGCGGCATGTCGTGTAAATCGTCATTAACGCCTGAGAATCTGCCATGAGCGACGGGGAAAATGATACGAACAGCTTGATAACCATGCTGAGAAAAGGTAGACTTTTTGAGGAAGTCGACGAGCGTGAAAAGCAAGCTGAAACGAGGGGTTTTTTCAGCGGTTCGGCACGCAAAACGCGCCAAATGCGCGCAAAAGGGGGCGCTGAGAAAAAGTCTACCTTTTCTGCGTTCGTGATGACGGGGTGCTTTTGGAAGGCCGCACGAATAGGGGCATGACCGGGGGCCATCCATGAAAACAGCAGGGGGAGCGCCGCCCCGAGGCGGGGTGGCGTTTTTATCGCGCCTCGCTCTCTCTGCTGACCATGCTCGCGCCGAATGTGGCTGACTTCGGCAAATCTGCAGGTGAATAGCTTGAAGGATCGTTTGCGCCACGGCGGGGCCCGAACTTGCCGCGGTACGCGTTCGGCGCTCGAACTGCGCCGTAGAGAGGGGGACGGTGGCTTATGGGCAGGTTGAGCAGCAAGGAGGGGGCCTCTCGGCTCACGCCGCTGCAGCAGCGCATCTTAGGGTTCATCGTCGAGCGCTCGACGATGGGCGGCGGTCACGCGTACTGCACCAAGCGGGAGATCGCCGAGTTCATGAACTGCAGCGCGAAGAGCGTGGACCGCGCGATCGTGCGCCTGCGGTCCGAGGGCGTGATCGAGTCGCATCCCCGCTTCAACGAAAGCGGAGGCCAGGAGGGCAACTCCTACCGCGTGGCGGCCTCCGAGTAGCCTCGGCGCCGAGCCAGCCTCTTTCGCCCCTTCCGCCGCCTTCTCGTGGAGTTTTGGAGAACCTGCTGATTTCGACGGGTTTGCCCTTCGTTCCCCTATACTGGGTCGGGTGCTTGCGAGTGCATCGAACGGGCCTGGGCGGCGCCACGTTCCGAACCTGGTCAGGTCCGGGAGGAAGCAGCCATAAGGGACCGCTGACGAGCGCCCATGCCTGTTCGGTGCACTTCTCAGCGCGCTGCGCCCTGCGCTCGCGCTGGCTTGCACGCCGTGCGCAGCCGCCGTCATGCGGCTTGCGGCCAAAGAAATGCTCGCTTGCAGTGCCAACCTCCGGGTTGGCATTATCGTGTGAAGGGCTCTTTGTGGAAATCATCAACTTTTTCGTCAACCTGCTGAAGGACCCGCGCGGGCAGATCGCCGCGTGGATCATCGCGCTGGGGCCGGTGTGGGTTTACACGCCGCTGTTCCTCATCGTGTTCATCGAGACGGGCCTGGTGTTCTTCCCGTTCCTCCCCGGCGACTCGCTGCTGTTCGCGGCGGGCGTGTTCTCGGCTGACGGCGGCGGGCTCAACGTGGTGGCCACGCTGCTCGTGTTCTACACGGCGGCCATCCTCGGCAACACGTCGAACTACTGGATCGCGCGCTTCTTCGGCAAGCGCATCATCGACTCCGGCAAGGTGAAGGCGCTCACGCCCGAGCGCATGGAGAAGCTCGACCACTTCTTCGAGAAGTACGGCGGCCTCACCATCGTCATCACGCGCTTCATGCCGTTCTTCCGCACGTTCGCGCCCTTCATCGCGGGCACCGGCCACATGAACTTCGCGAAGTTCACGTTCTACAACTGCGTCGGCGGCATCTCGTGGGTGAGCCTGTTCGTGCTGGTGGGGTACTTCTTCGGCGGCATCCCGCTCGTCCAGGACCACTTCGAGGTCATCGTGCTCGGCATCGTGGCCGTGTCGGTCGCGCCCGCCGTCATCGGCGCCGTCAAGGCCGCCATGAGCTCCCGCAAGAACAAGAAATAGGGGGCTGGACGGCGCGCGCACGGCTTGGCGCGGGCTTGCGCGGCTTGGCGCGGGCGCGCATGGCTTGACGCGGGCGCGCATGGCTTGACGCGGGCGCGCGGACGGGGGTTTGCGCTATGATGGGCGGGTAACCTTTTACTGAGAGAGGCGCACCGCATGGCAGAGGCACTGTATCGCAAATACCGTCCGCAGATCTTCGAGGACGTGGTGGGGCAAGAGCACATCGAGCGCACCATCAAGAACGCCATCGAGTCTGACAAGGTGAGCCACGCGTACCTGTTCACGGGCCCGCGCGGCACCGGCAAGACCACCACGGCGCGCCTGCTCGCCAAGGCGCTGCTCTGCCAGGGCGGCCCCACGCCCGAGCCCGACGGCACGTGCGAGGACTGCGCGATGATCGCCGCGGGCGAGCACCCCGACGTCTACGAGCTCGACGCCGCGTCGCGCACGGGCGTGGAGAACGTGCGCGAGGAGATCATCGGCCGCGTGCAGTTCGCCCCCACGCGCGGGCGCTACAAGATCTACATCATCGACGAGGTCCACATGCTGTCGACGGCGGCGTTCAACGCGCTGCTCAAGACGCTCGAGGAGCCGCCGAGCCACGTGGTGTTCATCCTGGCCACCACCGACCCGCAGAAGGTCCCCGAGACCATCCACTCGCGCTGCCAGCGCTTCGACTTCCGCCGCATCTCGAACGAGGCCATCGTGTCGCGCCTCGGCGCCATCTGCGTGGCCGAGGGCGTGGAGTTCGAGGGCGAGGCGCTCGACTTGGTGGCGCATCGCGCGGAAGGCGGCATGCGCAACGCGCTGACCTCGCTCGAGCAGCTGATCGCGTTCGGCGAGGGCCGCGTGACCATGGAGGTCGCCGAGCGCATGCTCGGGTCGCTCGCGGTGAGCGAGCTGGGCGAGATCGTGCGGTTCGTGGGCACGCGCGACGTGGCGTCGTGCTTCCGCTGGACGGCCGAGTTCGTGGAGACGGGCGCCGACCTGGCGCAGTTCACGCGTGACTTCGCCGAGCACGTGCGCAACATGTACGTGCTGTCGCTCACCGGCGCCGACGTGGCGCTCGACGTGAGCGAGAGCGTGCGGCGCGAGCTGGCCGAGGAGCTGCCGCTGTTCGGCCCCGACCGCCTCGCGCGCCTGCTGGGCGTTCTGGGCGACCTGTCGGCCGAGCTCAAGTCGTCGACCAACCCGCGGCTGTCGTTCGAGATCGCGCTCACGCGCATGGTGCGGCCCGACTCCGACCTCACGCTCGAGGCGCTCGCCGAGCGCGTGGAGGCGCTCGAGGCGGGGCACTCGGCGGTGGCGCACGTGGTGGGCGCAGGCGCGGCGAGCGTGGGCGTGGGTGCGGGTGCGAGCGTGGGCGCGGCGGGTGCCGGTGCGCCGGCGGGCGTTGGCTCAGGCGCGCCGGCGGAGCGTGGCGAAGGGACCGTGCGCGAGCCGGTGGTCGCGCAGCAGGCG
>NZ_JAAKEE010000016.1:0-60717 GCF_011038995.1 Adlercreutzia sp. ZJ242 | reverse complement strand
CACCTACGCCGGCGCCACCATGTTCGAGACCGCCGTCGCGGAGGCGCGCGCGGCCTACCCGGGCGGCTGCGAGTCGGCCATCATAGTGGGGCCGGGCGACGCGTGGGTGGACGCCCTGTCGGTGGCCGGGCTTTCGGCGACGAGGGGCCCCGTGCTGTTCACCTGGAAGGACTCCCTGCACCCCGCCACGGCCCAGGCCCTCGCCGACCTCGGCGTCAAGAGCGTCATCGTCGCGGGCGGCCCGGCGGCCGTGTCGGACTCCGTCGTGCGCGAGCTCGAGTCCCGCGGCGTGTCCCTCGAGAGGCGCCTCGGCGGGCCCGACTGCTACGGCACCCAGATGGCCGTCTACGAGTACGGTGCGTCCGAGGGGCTGTGGAGGCCCGGCCTCGCGATCGTGGCGACGGGCGGCCACTTCGGCGACGCCCTGTCGGCCTCCCCGGTGGCCGCGGCCGAGGCGGCGCCCATATTCCTGGCCCGCGACGGCGCGCTGCCGAAGGCCCAGGCGGACGCCCTCGGGGCGCTCGCGTCGGCCTCGCGCACCGAGGTCGCGGTGGCGGGCGGCCCGGCGGCCGTGTCCGACGCCACGTGGGAGCAGGTGAGGGGCCTCGCCTCGCGCGCGGGTGGGACGAGCTTCAGGCTGTGGGGCCCCACCCAGTACGAGACGAGCTCCGAGGTGGCGTCGTGGGCCGTGTCCCGCCACGGGTTCTCCTGGGACGGCGCCGCGTTCGCCACGGGCGCCGAGCCCTACGACGCGCTGGCCGGCTCGGTCCTGCAGGGGCGCGACCGCTCCGTGCTGCTGCTCGTGGGCGATTATGGCTCTAGCACGGTGGGGACTATCGGCGCGCACAAGGATGCCGTCTCTTCTGTTCGGTACTTCGGGGGCGAGGCTGCGGTTTCGATGCGCGTTCGCATGGGCGTTGCGGATGCCCTCGGTGAACCTTATGCGTCTATCCCGGGCTTCAAGGTCTATCTTGATGCAGGGCATGGCGACAACGATACGGACAATGGGGGCTATGCGCCGGGTGCCGTGGCGAACGGCTATACTGAGGCTGTGCTGACGAAGGAGCTCGCCACGATGGTTCGCGACATCTTGGTGAACGAGTATGGCGTAGACGTGTACCTTAATGATGATGGAGGTTGGTACAAGCTTCGCCATGCGGAGGCTGAGCAGGTGGGTTGTGACGCCCTCGTCTCGATTCACTTCAATGCAGGAGGCGGAACGGGGTCCGAGTCGCTGATCCACAGCTACCGTGCCTCCTATCTGTCGCAAGCGTGGCAGGATCAGATCCATCCTTACCTCATCGAGGGAGTGGGGCTGGCCGACCGCGGGAAGAAGCAGCAGGAAGTTGCGATTATCGGCGGGTATCTTCCGGCGGTCTTGCTCGAGGTCTGCTTCATAGACAATGCGAGCGATATGTCTTGGTACCAGTCCCACAAGGACTACGTTGCCCATAAAATCGCTGAGGGAATCGTAGCGTAATGGCATGTTCTTCCATGGGCGTGCCAACGGCTGGCTGTACGAGCGCTTCTCATGATGATCCGCGTTATTTTTTGAACGTGGCCGGATCTAGCGTTAGTATTGTCGACATCAACGGATGGAACAAGCTCCTTTACCTGCAAAGAACCAGATTCGAAAGGCCTTAATATGAGAAACGCCGCCCCTCTTTCGAGCAAGATGCGCGTATCCGCTCTGGTCAGCACCGTCTTTCTTGTCTTGACGCTGTGCCTGCCGTGCCAGTTTGCCTTCGGCGAAGAGCAGGTCGGTGCGGCGTCGCAGATAACTGACGAGGAGGTGGCGAAAGCCCTCGAGCCTTTTGAGGAAGACGCGGGCATAGCGGCCTTCTCTCTCAGGGACAGGGCTGTCTCGTCGAGCACCTACGCCGGCGCCACCATGTTCGAGACCGCCGTCGCGGAGGCGCGCGCGGCCTACCCGGGCGGCTGCGAGTCGGCCATCATAGTGGGGCCGGGCGACGCGTGGGTGGACGCCCTGTCGGTGGCCGGGCTTTCGGCGACGAGGGGCCCCGTGCTGTTCACCTGGAAGGACTCCCTGCACCCCGCCACGGCCCAGGCCCTCGCCGACCTCGGCGTCAAGAGCGTCATCGTCGCGGGCGGCCCGGCGGCCGTGTCGGACTCCGTCGTGCGCGAGCTCGAGTCCCGCGGCGTGTCCCTCGAGAGGCGCCTCGGCGGGCCCGACTGCTACGGCACCCAGATGGCCGTCTACGAGTACGGTGCGTCCGAGGGGCTGTGGAGGCCCGGCCTCGCGATCGTGGCGACGGGCGGCCACTTCGGCGACGCCCTGTCGGCCTCCCCGGTGGCCGCGGCCGAGGCGGCGCCCATATTCCTGGCCCGCGACGGCGCGCTGCCGAAGGCCCAGGCGGACGCCCTCGGGGCGCTCGCGTCGGCCTCGCGCACCGAGGTCGCGGTGGCGGGCGGCCCGGCGGCCGTGTCCGACGCCACGTGGGAGCAGGTGAGGGGCCTCGCCTCGCGCGCGGGTGGGACGAGCTTCAGGCTGTGGGGCCCCACCCAGTACGAGACGAGCTCCGAGGTGGCGTCGTGGGCCGTGTCCCGCCACGGGTTCTCCTGGGACGGCGCCGCGTTCGCCACGGGCGCCGAGCCCTACGACGCGCTGGCCGGCTCGGTCCTGCAGGGGCGCGACCGCTCCGTGCTGCTGCTCGTGGGCGATGGCAACTTGGCGACGGCTCAGAAAGCTTCGGCAAACAAGACAGCGATTTCGAGCGTTCGTTTCTTCGGCGGCACGGCAGCTATTTCGGCTGGTACGCGCACTGATATCATGAACCTCCTGTCTGACAACGTCACCTACGAGCAGGCAGGCATCTCCTTCAGCTCGATGGTCTCTCTCGAAGTGAAAGCTCAGAACGGGAAATACTCTTCTTCGGAAATCAGCCAAATGGCGGATCCTGGCTCGTACCAGTATGGGAGCTCGGAGTACTACCAGTTCGCAATCATCAACGGGGGGTACTCTGGCAAGGTCTCTGCCGAGCAGCTTAATTCGTTCATCAGCACTTATGGATCAGATGGAAAGCTTGCAGGCATGGGGGGAACCTTTGTCGATGCGGCGAAGGAAAGCGGAGTCAACGAGGTCTACCTGCTCTCTCATGCTATCTTGGAGAGCGGATGGGGGAAGTCCGATCTGGCTAGCGGGTATTACTATGACGGGAAAACTGCCATAGAGGGGAAGTGCTATCCGGCGGGCACGTACTACAACTTCTTCGGCATAGGTGCCTATGATAGCAGCCCTCTGTCTGGCGGCAGAAGCATGGCTATACGGAACGGCTGGGATTCTCCTGAGAAGGCGATAAAGGGTGCGGCTCACTGGATCTCCTCGGGATACTTGAATAACAAGTGGCAGCAGAACACCCTCTACAAGATGCGTTGGAACTACAAGCAGGCATCGTCTTCGGGAGAGGTATGGAAGCAGTACGCTACGAGCAAGACGTGGGCGACGGGCATAGCGAATGTCATGGGGAACTGCTACAGAAACTGCGGGTTGGGCATGTCTGAAAGCGGGCTGCGGTTCCTCGTGCCGCAGTATTCCTAGCGTCCCATGATCTTGTTGAGGCGTTTTTCGTCGAAGCCGAGATAGTGCAAGGCGCTGGCCTGCAAATACCGCGAGCGGGTTTTGGCAGCATGGCTCGGGTGGTTAGACTTCAGCCATGATCGGAACTCCTTGGCCCTGCGCATGCCGCGCTTGCGGTCCTCGTCGAAAATCAGCAAGATGTTGAGGTGCGTGTTGATGAGAAGGTCGATCTTCGTCTCCAGGTACGCGCTGATGTCTCTTTCGAAGACGCTCTCCTCCTCGAACCTGAGCAGCTCCCTCAACACGGCCTCGTGGTGCTTGAAGCGCTTGACCATGTTCGCTGCCGCCATGCTCTGCCCCGCGTTGCCGACAAGGTACTGGTAGACGTTGACGGGAAGGAACATGACGCTGCTCGCAAAGCAGGTCGACTTGACGATGAACTCGTAGTCGACGTAGAAGATCCCCTCGCTGATGCGCACCTCGTTTTCGCGGAGGAGGCTGGTGCGGACGGTGAGGGTGTGGATGTCGATGTAGGATTCCGTGTCCTGGACGTTGCACACGTCGGTGAAGTCGACGATGCGATTCGTCTTGACGTACTCAGGGAAGGGAAAGGGCGTCTTCTCCCCTGACTGCATGTCGACGCGGCTCATCTCGTCAACGACGAGATCTGCGTCGACGCGGCTCAGCGACGTCAGGAGCTTCGCGAGCCCCTCGGTGTCGACCCAGTCGTCCCCGTCTATGACGCGGAAGTACTTCCCGCTTGCTCGGCTGACGCCGGCGTTCACCGCGGAGCCGTGCCCGCCGTTCTCCTTGCTTACCAGGGTGAAGATAAGGGGGAACGCCTCGACGTAGCTTTGCGCGATTGCGGCGGTGGAGTCGGTTGACCCGTCGTTGACGATGAGGACCTCGAGGACCTCATCGAAGCGATGGTCTGCGTAGGAGGAGAGGCCGCGGTCGAGGTACGCCTCGACGTTGTAGCTCGGCACCGCGATCGTGAGTAGTTTGCCCATGGTGGCTACCTCTTCTTTATCGCGTCAGGCAGGGCGTTGTAGAGGGAGAAGAGGCCGCGGAGCGCGCCGGGGCAGTCCTTCAGCATGCGCGCTGTGAGCCTTTTGCTGCGAGGCAGGGGAGCTGCCGTCATCAGCTCGTAGTTCTTCTCGAAGTCGCTTCGGAGGAAGGACAGGGCGGCCTTCTCGTCAAGGGAGGCGTCGGTTACGCCGAACTGAGCCCACTTCATCAGCAGCGAGTACGAGCCTTTGGCGACGCGCGCCTCGGCCAGCTTCGTCAGGCGGGGGTCTGCCAGGACCCGTATGGAGTCGAGCATCAGGCGATCGGCTTTGAGCAGGTCGAAGCTGCGTGAGGTGAGCCCGCCGCCGGAGATGCTCTTCAGGTTGAGGAAGTAGAAGTACTCGCAGCGGCTCGTGACGGCGACGGTCTGCGCCTTCGAGATGAGTTTGGCGTTCGCCACTCGATCCTCGCAGGTCAGCCCGACAGGGAAGCAGGGGTCGCCTGCGGTGAAGCCGTCGAGCAGCGCGCGCTTGTACAGCCTGCTCCACACGGCGAACTGCTCCGTCTCCAGCATCTCCCAGAGCGCCTCGTCGCGAGAGAGGACCCTCTCGCTGAGGGCTTCTTGGGGCGCCTTGGTGCTCTCGCTGGGGGCGATGACGTACTGCACCTGGGCTATGTCGCAGCTCGTCCTTCTTGCCAGGTCGACCATCGTCTCGACGAACGTCGGGGAGACCCAGTCGTCTGAGTCGACGAACCCGATGTAGTCGCCGCGTGCCGCTTCAAGTCCGGTGTTTCTCGCGCCGGAAAGGCCCTGGTTGCGTTCATGTCGGATGATCTTGCACGAGGGAAGCGAGTCGCCGTGCTGCTCGAGGAGCTCGAGCGTTCGGTCGGTTGAGGCGTCGTCGACGAGGATCGCCTCGAAGTTCCGGTAGGTTTGGCGGGCGAGTGATCTCAGGCAGCGTGAGAGGAAGGGCTCGACGTTGTATGCCGGGACGACTATGCTGACGAACGGGTCCATCGGGCTATCGAGACTCTTCGCTTTCCTGGCTCTCTGCGCTCTCCTCCACGTACACGCCCTCCTGGCCGAGCACGGTGGAGAACGTCTTGAAGAACACCTTGACGTCGAGGGGGAAGCTCAGGTGGTCGATGTAGTAGATGTCGAGCGCGAGGCGGCTGTGCCAGGGGAGCGAGTTGCGGCCGTAGACGGCGGCGTAGCCGGTGACGCCGGGCTTCACGGTGAGCTTGCGGTGCTCCTCGCCCTGGTAGAGCTCGGTCTCGCGACGCAGGTCAGGGCGGGGGCCCACCACGCTCATGTCGCCTTTCAGCACGTTGAGGAACTGCGGCATCTCGTCGAGGCTCGTCTTGCGCATGAAGGCGCCGACGCGCGTCATGCGCGGGTCGTCCTCGCCGTTATACGTCGACCCGTCGGGCATGAGCAGGTCGGGCGCGTTCACGCGCATGGAGCGCAGCTTGTACATCGTGAAGTCGCGGCCGTCCTTGCCCACGCGCGGCGCGTTGTAGAACACGGGGCCGCCGTCCTCGAAGTGGATGAACGGCGCGAGCACGGCGATGATGAGCAGCACGAAGGGCAGCGCGACCACGCTGACCACGATGTCGCACAGGCGTTTTCCGAAGCGCTGGTACATCTAGCGGACGCCTTCGGCTTCCAGGTCCGCGTAGGCGCGCTTGAGCGTGTCGAGCACAAGGGCCACGTCATCGTCGGTGAGCAGCGTGTGCAGCGGCAAGGTCACCTCGTTCTCGTACTGGGCGAGGGCGCAGGGGAAGTCGGCGATGTCGAACCCCATGTTCCTGTAGGCCGTGAGCAGCGGCAGCGGCTTGTAGTGCACGTTCGCCGCCACGCCGGCGGCGGCCATGCGCTCGATGAGCTGGTTGCGGAAGCCGAGGCTTTTGCCCTTAAGGCGCGTGAGCATGAGGTGCCCGCTTGACTGGAAGCTGCCGCCCGACACGTCGCCTGCGTGCGCGAGAGTCTCCACGTCGAGCGCGGCGAGGCCGGCCTCGTATTGCCGGATGATCTCGTGGCGCCGCGCCATGAGCGCAGGGTAGCGCCTGAGCTGCGTGAGCCCGAGCGCCGCCTGCAGGTCGGTCATGTTGCACTTGTAGCCGGGGAACGCGATGTCGTACTCCCAGGCGCCCGCGCGGTCCTTCGCCAGCGCGTCCTTGCTCTGGCCGTGCAGGGAGAGCAGCATGAGCTCATGGTAGAGCTCGTCGGAGTCGGCGGCGCCCTCGCGCCAGGCGAGCGCGCCTCCCTCCGCGGTGGTGAGGTTCTTCACGGCGTGGAACGAGAACGCGGTGAAGTCGGCGACGGAGCCCGACGCGCGGCCGTGGTAGGTGGCGCCGAGCGAGTGCGCGCCGTCCGCGATGATGACGGGACGCGTGAAGCGCGCCTGAGCGGCGTTCGCCGGCTTCCAGCGGCTCGAGGCGCTCTCGAGGGCTGCGGTCAGCCGGTCGTAGTCGACCATGCGGCCAGCGATGTCAACGGGGATGATCGCGCGCGTGCGCTCGGTGACGAGGCTCGGGAGCCGGTCGTAGTCCATCTCGAAGGAGCTAGGCGCCGTGTCGCAGAGGACGGGCGTGGCGCCGACGTGGCAGATGCACGAGCACGAGGCCGTGTAGGTGTAGGCGCTCGTGATGACCTCGTCGCCAGGGCCGATGCCCAAGGCGTGCAGGGCGCACTCGAGCGCCGCCGTGGCCGAGGAGAAGGTGGCCACGCCCGCTGCGCCGGTGAACGTGACGAGGTCGCGCTCGAACTGCTTGGTGCGCGGACCGGTGGTGATCCAGCCGCTGCGCAGCGCCTCGACGACTTCGCTGATGTCCTCCTCTGTGATGTCAGGCGGGGAGAACGCTATGTGACGCGATACGGCTTCAGCCATGAGGGTCCTTCGTCGTTGGTTGCCTTGGCGGGTTGAGCTTGCTGTGCGCGCAATGTCGCCCCGCGATCTCCCACGTGCGCGGTATCGTGTGCGGTATCGGCAGCAGAAAGCGAAACCCAAATCAGATATTCTCCTCCGAAGTGAGCTTGCATGCAGCAGACTAGAGCAAACTGCGTATCAAATCCACGATCTTGAGGTACGCCTTGGGCTGGTCGAACTGCTGCTCGGCGATGGCGCGCCCGCGCGCTCCCATGTCCGCGCATGCTTGCGGGTTGGCGGCCAGATCGCAGATGGCGTCTGCGAGCGCGGTGACGTTCTCGGCGGGCACGTTGACGCCGAAGCCGTCGTGGGCGACCTTGGCGCGGAACTCGGGGCTCGATCCGGTGTTGATCAGGGGCTTGCCGCTGGCCAGGTAGTCGCCGATCTTGGTGACGATGCTCTGCGGCGCGGAGGCCACGAGCGAGTTCACCGTGACGTCGGACGCGCTGAGGTAGGCGGCCATCTGGTCGTAGGGCGTGTAGCCGAGGAAGTCGACGGGGGCGCCCCTGCGTGCGGCGAGCTCCTCGAGGGAGGCGCGGTCGGGGCCGTCGCCGAGGATCTTCATGCGGACGTGCTTCGCGGACCCCGATGGTTTCCTGTCGTTGAGGGCGCTCGCGGCCTCGACGAGCGTGGCGATGTCGTAGCTTGCGCCGAGCGTGCCGGCGTAGGTGACCCAGAACTCGCCGGCGGGCTTGCTGATATGCGGCGCATGCGCGGCGACGCCCGCGTCGAACGTCGCGAGGTCGTTGCCCACGTACACGGTGACGGTGGGACAGGGCGCCTCGCGGTCGGCCAGGGGGCGCGCCGCGTACTCGTCGGAGGTTCCCACGGCGGCGGAGAGCAGCCGGTAGGTCGCCTTCGCGTCGCGCGCGAAGGGGTGAAACGCGATGTCGCTCACGACGGGGATGCTGACGGCCATGCGCATGGCCTCGGGCCACAGGTCGTTGATGTCGGCCACGAAGGGAATGCCGTGATCACGTGCGACTTCGGCGCATGTGCGCGCGACGTCGTTGGGCGGGATCTCGGCGTAGATGAGGTTATAGGCGCGTGGGTCATGTGCGAACGCCTCGCCGAGCATGCGGCGCAGGTTCTTCGCCGCGATGCGATGGCTGCGGATGCGCGTGAGGTCGAGGTTCTTCTTGTACCCGGGCTCCTCGATGAAGCGCACGCGGTAGGGTAGGTTTCGGTAGCACGCCCGCGCGGTGTCGCGCTGCGCCTTCTCCCAGTGCTGGAACGACGAGGTGAAGAGGTCGACGTCGAAGCCCTCGCGCACGAGCAGCTCGGAGAGGAACCGAAAGCGCGTGTACCCGCGCGTCTCGTCTCCGAGCTTCACGCCCATGGTGACCACGGCGATGCGAGGCCGACGGCCGCCTGAGGGCACGGTATCCAGGCGAGCGGAGAGGTTGGCCGCTGCGTCAGGGGTTTGAACGGGCTTTGCGCCGCCGTTCTGGGGATGGTGTCGAGAAGGGCTCTCCATATGCGGAATTATAGCAGGGAAATGGCGCGGAGACCCCCGATGCCTCATATGTTGCAAAATAGACAGCTCTCCTTACATGCGGGGCGAGCTGGTTCTGCGCAGGTGATCTTCTGCGTATATAATCGATCACGCAGCCATTTCAATTTGGCGCTTTGAGGTGCAAAGGGAGGCGAATGACTTGATGTGTTCGGGAACTTGGAAAAGGCAGATTGCCGGAGCGCTCTTTCTTCTGGTCGGATGCTTGCTGCTGTGCTGTCTGGGTCCTTGCAGGGCTTTAGCGGTCGATTCGGCAACTTGGACGGATCGCGCCGAGGTCCCCTATTCTGGAGCTCAGCTGCCCGCGTCGGGTGAGGGCGTTGGGACGGATGCCTCCAGCGTCACGCTGGATAGCGCTGGAGATTCTGCAGCTGCTCCTTATGCGCGGACGGCTGCTCAGCCGGTTGATGAAGTAGTGACGGTGAGCGGTACGCTGTACTTTAGCGAGGCTTATGAAGTCCTTGATCTGGTGAACGCTGAGCGCGCGAAGAACAACTTGGGCGCTCTCGAGATGGACGAGGAGCTGCTGGAGGTTGCCATGTACCGGGCCGCTGAGTGCTCGGTTAAGTTCAGCCATACAAGGCCTGACGGAACCCCGTGCTTCACGGCGTCTGACAAGATGAGCGCCGAGAACATAGCTGCCGGGCAGACCTCTGCGGAATCGGTTTTCCAGTCGTGGATGGGCTCTTCGGGACATAAGGACAACATTCTGGCGTCTGCCTCGAAGAGCATCGGCATAGGCTGCTTCGTGGATGACTCAGGCCAGATCTGCTGGGTTCAGTGCTTCTCTCCCGATGCGGCGAAGAAGGTTTCGAATCCCGGCTACAACCTCGAGGGTAGTGCCATCATCTACTTCGTCAGGGATGTCGATACTGACAAGGTGATGCGAATTGCTGGAAATACCGCCTTGGGAACGATGGAGGCCGTCTCCGGACAGTTCAACGCTGAGAGCGTCGATGCGGCTATCGTGGCTACGGTAGATGGATTCTGGGATGCCCTCACGGCGTCTTCGGTCGCAGGTCTTCAGCAATGCCCCGTTCTTCTCTCTGATCCGAGCGAGCTCAGCGATGAGACGATTTCGGCGCTCAAGGAGCTTGGCGTTAAGAAGGTCTACATATCGGGCGGTACCGCTGCTGTCTCGCCGAAGGTTGAGGAGCAGATCAAGTCCATCGTTGGATCGACGGAGCGCATGGCTGGAGCCGATGCGATTCATACTGCGCTTGACACCTATGAAAAAGGCAAGAAGATCAACGGCGGATGGGGTAAAACCGCCATCGTGGCTACCTCGCAAACCTACCATGATGCGCTTTCCGCAAGCCCCTATGCGTATGCCAGCCAGTCGCCTATCTTTCTGACGAACTCGTCTACCAAGGAACTTGACGCTGACGTAGAGAAGGCCATCAAAGACGGGGGATTTGCCCGCGTGCTGATATGCGGCGGCACGGCTGCCATCCCTTCGTCGGTAGAGGAGCAGCTTTCCGGTTTGGAGATCGTTCGCAAGGGCGGCGCTACCGCCTACGAGACGTCTGTCGAGATCGCCAAATGGTGCTTGTCCGAAGGAATGACGGCTGAGCACGTCGGTGTTGCGACGGCGACGGGGTACTGGGATGCGCTTGCGGGCGCAGCTCTCTGCGGCTACAACAACTCGGTCATCGTCTTGGCCGACAAGGAGAACAAGAACGCCGTTGATGCGTTTATCAAGCCCCAGAAGGGATCCGTATCCTCGGCCTTTGTCTATGGCGGACCTATGGCGGTTCTGCCGAGCACGTTCAATGCTGTTGCTGAGGCGCTTGCGTAGCTCGCGTAGCTTGCTTGAACGCAAGCTGCCCTCTGCCAGTTGAGGCTGGCTCTTTGACGGCTAAGGCATAGGACATAGTGTTTTGATCCACGCAGGGACTCGGGAATGCCTCGAGTCCCTGCGTCGAGTTCAAGCGTTGTGACGCGTCAGCAGATCTCGAAGCTTGCGTGGGGCGGCTGTGAGGATTCTTCCGATGCGATAGGACGGAGAAGACTCGTATTCTTGGCGTACTGTGGCTGCAAGGGCCTCCTCGCGCTGCTCTTGCTGCCGGATCTGCTGTTGGAGCAGCTCTTCTCTGCGCGCTGCGGTCCTTTGGTACCCGGTGAGGTAATGTCGGAAGAGGGTGTCCCACATCATCTCGCTTGCTTTGGGAGACGGGTTGGCTTTCTCGTCGGGATGCTCCACTCTGTCGAGCAGGGAGGCCCATTCTCGCTGCGATGAGGTGGCGTGGTACTCGTCGAAGAAGGATCTCATCTGCCCTGATCGCTCCATGTAGGCCTCTTTCGACTCTAAGAGCTCTACGACGGCCTTTGCCGCTAGCTCGGCGTTCCCCTGCGGGACCCAGGATATGCCTTTGTTGTCGGCGAAGGGGAGGTAGGGCAGCTCATAGGCTACGGCAGGGACTCCGAATGCGCTTGCCTCTAGCAGCACCATGCAGAAACCCTCCACCTCGGTGGTGAGGAGCAGAACAGAAGCTTCCTGGTAGTAGGGAGCAGTATCGTCTTGATAGCCGCAGAGTTGCACCCGATCCGCTATTCCCAGCTCGCGTGCCGTTTCGCAAAGCTCTTCTTCATAGGTCTCGTATCCGCTGGCGCCAACGTAGACGAGACGGGCGTTTGGCCTGGAGTCGAAAACGAGCTTCGCTATGCGCAGGGCTTCCTCGGGTCTTTTGAATATGTCGAAGCGTCCAACCCAGAGCAGAACATCCTCCGAGGGCGGAGACAGGCGCTTTTCCACCTTGGAGAGAGATGCCGGGGTTGCGTTAGGTATGAAGACGGCGTTATGGTTGAAGAAAGAGAAGAACAAGGCGCTCGGTTGCGCGCCGCATATCACGCCATCGGCGTATTTGCACAGGGCTGGAACGGAGGCGAAAAGACGACCGTCGTTCCAGGCGTGGGAATCCCCATCGCTCACGCAGAGAAAATGCGAGAAGACGCCATGGACGTACAGGAGAAACCGAATCCCCAGCTTCTTGCAGAGAAGAAGGTCCCAGAGCAGGTTTGTGTCGAACCAGGCATGGTGGATGAGCGCATCTGTTCTGCTTTGGACTAGCGCCGATCTCAGGCGTTGGAAGCGCGCGATCGATCTCTCGAGATCCGGCAGGGTGCTGAGGGAAGCTAGGTCAAGCGACAGGCAGTCGGGGGAGGGGCTGCCATCGAGGGCGTTTGCGATTACGATGCTCCTTATGCCCAAGCTGGAGAGTGCGTGCGAGGTTGACGCGAGCGTGCTCTCTATTCCCCCTCCAGACAAGGCATAGTAGTACGATCCGACTGCGGCGATTCCGCCGCAGTCCTTCAGCTCCAGGGCCTTGGATGAGCCGAGCAGCGAGAGCAGGTCGTATTGGCTGTCGGGGGTGGAGTATTCTGCGGAAAGGGCGCCTAGCAGCACTTCGATGTTCTCCGTTCCGAAGAACACCTCATCGAACTCGGCTGCTAAAGAGCAGGGGTTTGGATCACGCTTCCATTTTCTTGCGATTTCAAGCGCTTCCTTGGCGGAAAGCTCGAGTTGACCCACAGTCTCCTCCTTTTTAAGACAAAGATCATGGTACTATCTGGTGTTCCAACAGGCGGGGTAGCTCATTGAAGCTGTGCCGCCACTTTACCTAAACAGCTGGATCTCTCTTCTTATGGTCAGCTCGCGTCGTGCCGTGTTGAAGGCTGCCTCGTGACACTTTTTCGAGCAGAGAAGGAAGTAGTCGGGATCGCGGTAAAGGTGCTCGATGATGTCCGCATACTCGACGGGATCCTCGATGTTTTCTGCGAGCAGTCCGCAGTCGTTTGGCAGGAAGAGCTGAGCTGCCTCAACTGACGAGCTAACAACCGCAAGCCCGGACATAGCCGCTTCTCCCATTGAGACTCCCTGAGAATCCCATCTAGTAGGAAAAAGCGCGATGCCGTGCTTGGAATGTTCTTCGGCGATTTCCTGCCTACTTAGGAAGCGCTGCTCGATGCGCACATTTGGAAAATCGGATATGGGCGCGGTTAGCTCGTCGAAGTAGTTTCCCTCGCCGAAGATGCTGAACTCCATGTCGGAAAAGAAGGGCCGCTTGCTCAGCTCGATGATACATTGGGCGACGAGATCGAGGGAGTAGGTATTGACATTGTCAAACTTCCTTGCGACGAAAACCCTTTTCCGCAGGTCGGGATCTTTTTCCGAGAAGGGGAACATCTTCTCGTCAACGACATTCGGTATGATGTGGCTTCGCCTGAATCTTATGCCGATCAGCTTTTCGCTGCGCTCCTTCAAGAAGGGGGAAACGAATATCCAAGACACGTTCTCCTGGTCATTCAGCGCCTTGACGAGCTCATCTCTTTTCTCGAACTCCGCGATCTGACCAGCGTTCAAGGTGGCTGGCTCTTGGAAATACGGCGTCGCGAATACGGGCCAGTCCCAGTACATCGTCTCGGGACAGTGCGACCAAATGAGGAAGTCGGTATGGCTCGTCAACTGACTTTTTACGATGGGGGCATATCTGTCATCGAAGAAGTGGATGAGTGCTTTCTTATAGCGACCTACTTCGAGCGCCCTTTCGAGCGTCGAGAGGGGGATTCTGGTAACGGACACCCCTTCGAAAGAGTATGTGCAATGGGACTCATAGGTGTCAAAGGCGCAAATGACATCGCAGCGAACTCCGGCCTCGCGATAAGCTTTGACGCGGGCGTGCACGAAGGCGCACAGGTAGCGGTTTTCCTCGGATGGATACGAGGGAACTATGACGGCAATGCCGCCTTTGAGGTTCCTCTTCAGCATGTGATCGACAGCTGCGCTCAGCGTATCTTTGAGGGCAAGGGAGGTGATCTTCCTGACTTTCAGCTTGGAGTGTGCTGGAATCTTGATGATCAGCGCATGGTGTGCTGCGACAGGGATTAAGTCCAGTGACGTTGCGTTAAGGGGCGTCTCTCCGTGTATCCGGTTGTACTCGTCTACGGTGTAGAGGACCCCGGGATTTCCCCAGACTATATCACCCATGAACGTGGTCTGGCGCACCGTCGCTTTCCCTGATTCAGGGATCTCCAATCGCAGCATGGCCTCATCGTCGGTTGCTTCGATGACGAGGCCATCTTGCTTACTGAAAGACCAGGCAGGGTGGCCAGAGTTGACGTACCAGTTGCCCTTGGCGTAGTTATCCTTAAAAAGAGGAATTACTGGCATCTCTCTACCCTTCACCTTCCTGGATGCAAAGAAGCTTGGACAAGTCAAAGCTTCTTGTAAGGACGTGCGCCCTGCATAGTTACTTTTGTTGGAAATACCTCTCGTACACCTTGTAGGCAAGCTTGTTCTTCGCGATCTTGTGTCCGATGTCGCTTTGATAAAGGGTCTCGACCAAAGTGGTCTTGGCGTTTTCCAGCCGATCCTCTTTTCTCATTCCCACGTCTCCTGGCTGCGCGAATACGCTCGGGTTGTAGTGAGCCTTTCTTGCATGCCTTACAGATCGAAGGCGCTTCCCGCACTCATCGTAGAGGTCTTTGCTCGTGTGCTCGAGGAACGAGTCGAAGTCGTGTGCTCGCTCGCAGCCCCGCTTCCTGTCCGGATCCCATACAAGGCTGAGCGTATAGTGGCTGGGGAGCAGGTGGCGGAGCAGGAGGCTTCTCATGTACTCCCGCTGTCCTTCCCCCATGCCCTCGCTGCGCTCAACGTAATAGGTGACCATGCGTCGTATCACGCGATCATGGTGGTCGTACCTGTTGGTGAAGACGGACGGGTTGATGCTCTGGTTCGTGTTTCCTACGGCATAGCGGTAAACATGCTCAGGGGTGAACATGACCGTCTGGGCATAAGGGATGGGGAACAGGAGATACTCCACATCCACGTAGAAGGTGTGCTCTTGAAGTTCGAAATGAGCGTTTCGCATCATCGTCGTTTTGAAGAGAACGCTTGCCATGGTGAAGTATTCCTGCGAGAAGTCCGATGTGGCGAAGTCGAAGACCTCGTAGTCTTTGAAATTGCCGTGCTTCGTCCAGGCAACCATCTCTCCGCTCTCCAGGTAAACTTGATCATAGTTTCCGGAGATGATGTCGGGAAATGTATCGAGCTTGAATATGGAGCGTATCTGCTTGTCGAAGTTGATGCTATCAACCCAGTCATCGCCGTCGATTACGCGGAAGTAGACGCCGCGAGCTACTTTGAGGGCTGCGTTGATCGTAGATCCGTGCCCACCGTTCTCCTTGTCTATTACGCGGATGATTTCAGGGAAGTGCTCTTCGTACGAGTGAGCAATAGCTGAAGTCTGGTCCTTGGATCCGTCGTTGACGACGATTATGTCGAGGGCGTTTGCCGTCTTGCACAAGAGAAGCGATTGGAGGCATCTGTCGAGGTAAGGTTCGACGTTGTAGGCGGGAATGCAGATGGAGATCAGCTTTTCCTCAAAGGTATCGCAAGGCGCATCAGGCCACTCCTCGCGGGTGGGCTCGGTTGATGCTTTGACGAGGGCGTCAAGCCGCTCGTCGAGCAACTTGGCTACGTTTGAATTGGAGAACCGCTCGCGGAAAGAGAGATTAGCGCAGATGCTGTTGCCAAAGGCGATATCTGTAATGGCGTCTGCGATAGCTGGTATGTCCGTGGGATCGACGGCGATGCCGCCAGCGTTTCTCGTGAGGTAGTCGGCTGGTGAGCGTCGTCCCGTGAGCGACAGTATGGGAGCGCTCGTCCCCATGTAATCAGCGAGCTTTCCTGCGAAGAAGATCGAGCCGCCCGTGCTCTCGCATGACTCGAAGTAGGCGTCAACATGAAGCAGCCAGTCGCTTTCTCTCATGATCCGGAGGCTGGTTGCGTAGTCAACGCTTCCTTCGACGCTTACTACGTCGTAGAGGAAGTAGTTGTAGACAAGGGAGCGAACGTCTTCGGTTATGTTGCCAACGAAGCGAAACCTTACGTTTGAAAGGGCCTCAGGCCTGTTCTGCTTCAGGAACCACAAGGCCCGCACGATGGGCTCAAGGGATCTTAGATTATCGGTGTGCCCAAGGAAGGAAATCGTCTTCACGGCGTCCTTCTCTGGCGTTGTCGGCTCCTGATAGAGGGTTTTGTCAAAGGAATGGGGTATGACGACGGCGTTGTTCTTCACCTTGCCTTCGAGCATGTAGCTTTTCAGCGCCTCACAAGGGAAGATGAGGGTCGTGGCGTCGTTTATCGCGTAGTCTTCAATCTTCTTGAGTTCGCAGAGGTAGCGGATTTCCTTGCAGCGATGGTTTTCCCAGGAGTCGCAACCATACTTAAGCGCAACTTTGAAGTCAGCCTTCTCGTGCTCTTTGAGCATCTCGTTCTCGTCTACAAGCAACTTGAGGTGATAGGGGCTGCGCGCCATGGGATCCGCGAGGGACGCTAGCCAAGGGATGTCGGGATACCTTTCTCGGATTTTCTTAGCGACGAGAATGCTCTCGGGAGGCATGGAGCGGGTCATTATGGCGTCGTAAGGACGCTCCTGATGCTTTTCGAAAAAAATCTCGGCGGCTCTCTCGACCCAGACATCGATGTCGTCGGTCTCTACTGCAAAAACGTTGATGTTGTCGGATGTCACGGGGAGGGCATGCTTGTAGCTCCATGCGTCGCTTTTTGCGCTGCACACGTCATACTGGTGCTGGGATTTCTTCAAGAGTTTGAATGTGACGATGCCTTCAGAAGAGGTTGAAGGTGGGAAAAACCAACTCGCGACAAAGATGCGCATGACGATTGCCTCCGGTCTCGCTGCTCTTTACAGGAAAAATGTTTTGAGCGCGGCGACGATCCGCTGGGACGCCTTGCCGTCCCCGTAGGGATTGATCGCCTCGCTCATTGCGGTGTACTTGTCCTTGTCGGTCAGGATATCGTTGACTGTCCTGACGATGCTCTCTTTCTCTACTCCTGCGACAACCGCAGTGCCTGCGGCTACGGCTTCCGGTCGCTCCGTTTCCGTCCTCAGGACAACGACGGGTTTTCCGAGGTGAGGGGCTTCCTCTTGGAGGCCCCCTGAGTCGGTGAGAACCAATTTGCTTCGCATCATGGCATTGTGCATGTCTTTTACGTCGATGGGATCGATGAGGGTAACCTGATCGCATCCCCCGAGTTTGCCGAAGACGGTTTCCCTTACGGCAGGGTTGAGATGGACGGGATATACGACCTGAAGCTCTGGGTGCATGTCGCACAGCTCGAGAACCGCCTCGCAGATGTGCTCGAGGGGCTTCCCGAGATTCTCCCTTCTATGGGCGGTCATGAGAATGGTGCTATCCCCGAACTGGTAGCCCCGAAGGATTTCGTTTTCGAAGACATAGTGATCTTCAGTTGTGTACTGGAATGCATCGATCACGGTGTTTCCCGTTACGAATACGCTCTCCCTTACGGATTCCTTTTCAAGGGCCTCCTTGTTTCTCTTTGTGGGGGCAAAGTGAAGGGTCGAGATGGCTGAGATGATCTTGCGGTTCATCTCCTCGGGGAAGGGGGAGTATATGTCGTAGGTGCGCAGACCTGCCTCAACGTGCCCAACGGGAACCTTCTGATAAAAAGCCGCCAAGGCCGAGGCCATGCTCGTGGTTGTGTCTCCGTGGACGAGGACGACGTCGGGCCTGACTTCCTTTATGACGGGCTCAAGTTGCTCTATGATTGAGGAGGTGATCGTTCCGAGCGTCTGGCGAGGCTTCATTATGTTCAGATCGTAGTCTGTCTTGACGTTGAAGATGCTGAGCACTTGGTCGAGCATCTCTCGATGTTGTCCTGTGACGCAGACGACGCTTTCTATCGAAGGGTCTTTCTCGAGGGCAAGAACGAGAGGACACATTTTGATTGCCTCGGGACGCGTTCCGAACACGGTAAGCGTTTTCACGCGGGCTTCTCCTTCTCTCGATTTTAGGATTTGATCATTATATACAAAGAAGGTGATCTTATTTTGCCGTATGCTTGGTAAGATAAAAGCGCGATAGCGGTTGAAGCGCGTTGCATCATGGCTGTGCTCTGCTGTTTCAGATGACAGGCGGAAGGAATTTTCATGTCTCAGTATGATTTGCTGGTGGTGGGAAGCGGGTTGTTCGGCTCGATCATCGCGCACGAGGCAACGGGCAGGGGCAAGCGCGTTCTCGTCTTGGAGAAGCGCGACCACGTCGGCGGAAACTGCTATACGGAAGAGGTCGACGGCATCAACGTCCACAAGTACGGGGCTCACATCTTCAGAACGAACGACAAGTCGGTGTGGGACTACATGGGCCAGTTCTGCGAGTTCAACAACTTCGTCAACTCGCCCGTCGCGAACTACAAGGGCGAGCTGTACAACATGCCGTTCAACATGAACACGTTTCATGCGCTCTGGGGCGTGAACACTCCGCAGGAGGCCAAAGACGTCATCGCCAGCCAGTGCGTGCCCTGCGACGATCCGCGCAACCTGGAAGAGCACATCCTCTCGCTTGCGGGGCGCGACATCTACGAGAAGCTTGTCAAGGGATATACCGAGAAGCAATGGGGCAAGCCGTGCACCGAGCTTCCCCCGAGCATCATGCGCCGCATACCGCTGCGCTTCATCTACGACAACAACTACTTCAACGATCGCTACCAAGGCATCCCCATAGGCGGCTACACGCGGATAATCGAGCAGATGCTTGAGGGCAGCGAGGTTCGCCTGGGCGTTGACTACCTGGATGACAAGGAAGGGTACAACAGCTTGGCTGGCCAGGTGATATACACCGGCACCATAGACTCCTACTTCGACTACTGCTACGGCCCCCTTGAGTATCGCAGCCTTCGCTTCGAGCACGAGCGGCTTGGGGTTGAGAACTACCAGGGCGTTGCGGTCATGAACTTCAACGACCGAGAAACTCCTTACACGCGGATAATCGAGCACAAGCACTTCGAGTTCGGCGGCCAGCCGACCACGGTGATATCACGTGAGTATCCGCAGAGCTGGGAGCCGGGCGTCGAGCCTTACTATCCGATGGAGGATGAGGGGAATCGGGCGCGGTATCGCCAGTATTGCGAGAAGGCGCGCGATGAGGGACGCGTTCGGTTTGGCGGGCGTCTCGGGGAGTATCGCTACTACGATATGCAGGATACCGTGAAGAGCGCCTTGTCAAAAGCGGCCGAGTGGCTCGCGTAGCCGCTTTTGAGGGCGTTGGCTCGCGGCTGTCGCGAGATGAGGCGTTTGCGAGTCCGCGTGGAGGACAGAGGTGAAATGAATCGCGCTATTCCGAAGGTGTCGGTGCTGGTTCCCGTATACAACGTCGAGCGCTTTCTGCCGCAATGCCTTGACTCGCTTTGCCGCCAGACGCTGCGTGACATCGAGATAATCTGCATCAACGACGGCTCAACGGACGGCTCCTCGTCCATCCTGAGGAGCTATGCGGGGGAAGACCCGCGCATCAGGGTGATAGAGAAGCCGAATTCAGGCTACGGGGCCTCCATGAACTGCGGGCTCGACAGCGCGTCGGGGGAGTACGTGTCGATTGTCGAGTCTGATGACTATGCCAGCAGGGGAATGCTCGCGAAGCTGTACCGAACGGCGACTCGATTCGACTGCGACCTGGTGAAGTCAACCTTTTTCGAAGTGTACGACGGGCGCGATCATTGGAACCGGTACCTGAGCGGCTTCCCCTTCGGAAAGCGGTTCGATCCGGCTGACGTACCGAGCATCATCTGCACCATCCCTGCCATATGGACGGGCCTCTATCGCAGGAAGATGCTCGTTGAAGAGGGGATCCGCTTTCGGGAGACCCCGGGCGCCGCTTTCCAGGACACGTCGTTCACGCTGAAGTCCTGGTTCGCTGCGTCTTCGTGCGTGCTGGTCAGGTGGCCCTATCTCCACTATCGCATGGACAACCCGAACTCCTCGGTCAAGACCTCGGACCGGGCCATGATCGTCTGCGACGAGCTGGCTGAGGCGGAGTCCTTCCTGAGGGACCGCCCCGAGCGGTTGGCGAAGTTCGTCGAGTGGTTCCACGCTGACAAGTTCGGAAAGTACCGCTGGAACTATGCCCGCGTCTCCGAGGGCTTGCGCGTTGCCTTCCTCGAGCGCATGATCAGCGAATACCAGAGGGCTCGCAGAGAGGGCGAGCTCTCCGAAGAAGCCTTTGACGAGCAGAGCTGGTCTCTGCTCGCCGAGCTCATGGAGGAAGGCGCAAGGGAGTTCTTCCGAAAGCACCCCTCAGCGTTTCCTCCAGCGCCCTAGGCGCCGAAGGGCGGGCGCGTTAGCGGGCGTGCTTGCGCGTCGCCTTCTCGAGCGCGTTGGCGAGCGCGCGCGGGGCGGCGGTGAGGGCGTGGCCCACGCGGTACGACCTCGATTGGTAGATGTCCGAGAGCAGAGCCGCGCGCTGTGCGATGTCGAGCTCGAACTCAACGCGCTCCGGGGGGGTCAGGTCTCGCAGGAAGCGGGAGCGCTCCTCTTCGGGCACGTCGTTGAGATAGTCGATGGCGCACGTGTTCAGGTAGTCCTCGATGCGATGCGCGGCTGCGGCTGCAAACTCTGGCTCTATCTCGCTTGCGTGCTCCCGCATCCACCCTCTCAGGTAGTTGACGGCGATGAGGTGACCCTCGATGTTCCTCATGCTTTTCCGCGGTGCCGCCATGGTGGACCCGGTGTGGATGCGCCGGCGGTAGAGGGCTTCGCCCAGGTAGGATGACCGCTTGGACAGGAGCAGCGTTTGGAAGGTGAAGAGCAGGTCCTCGTGGATGATGCCCTCCTTGAAGCGGATGTGGTTGTCCTCGATGATGCTGCGCTTGACGGCCCTCAGCGCGCCGTGGGGCATCCACTGCCCGCGGCTCTCGAAGAAGGTGAACAGCTCCATGCCCGTGGCGACCCCCGGGTACTCGGGCCTCTTCGAGAAGTCTTCGACGACGCGCTTGTACGACTCGGCGTCCTCGTAGAACGCCTCGGCGTTGAAGTACAAATCGTCGAGCTTTTGTCGTTGGAACCTCGACGCTATCTTCTCGAGCGCGGAGGGATCGAGGTAGTCGTCGGCGTCGAGAAGCACTATGACGTCGCCTTGCGCATGGTCGAGCGCTTGGTTTCTCGCTGCGCTCTGCCCCTGGTTGCACGGCATGGCGAGGAAGAGGAATCGGTCGTCGCCGTTGGCGACCCGCTTGGCCACGGAAAGGCTGTCATCTGGCGATGCGTCATCTACCACAATCGCCTCGAAGTCCTCAAACGTCTGGTCCGTGAGAGAGCGCAGGCATTGCTCGACGTATCGTTCGCATTGATAGAGCGGGACTATCACCGAGAAGAAAGGTTTCATCATCCTACTTTCGCAAGAGGGAGCGACAGCTTGGGTCTTACGTGCGCAGGTGCGGCGCCGTGCGCTTTACCTGCGGCGAATCTATATTAATCGCTTTTTCGGCGTTATCGCTATGTCGCTTCGGGATTTGAGGGTATTATTACGGGATGCAAACTGGAGAGGCGCATCTCCTCGCCATGCCGAGAGGGTGTGCGAGGCGTTCGCTGGCACAAACGGAGCAGGGGTAATGACTGATCAGGCAGTAGAGGCAAATCCAAGGAAGCGTTCCTTCTTCGTGCTGAAGACGCTCGTGACGAAGGACTTCAAGCTCAAGTACCGCCGCAGCGTGCTGGGCGTCGCGTGGAGCGTCCTGAACCCGCTTTTGATGATGTTGGTCTTGTCGGCGGTGTTCAGCTTCATGTTCCGCTTCACCATCGAGAACTTCCCGCTTTACCTGATCTTGGGAACCATCCTGTTCAACCTCATGGCGAACTCCACCACCGGCGCCATGACGTCCATCATCGACGCGGCGCCGCTCATAAAGAAGGTCAAGGTGGAGAAGCTGGTCTTCCCCTTGGAGAAGGTGTCGTTCGAGGTTGTCAACTTCGTCATATCGCTGGTCGCGGTTGTGCTGGTCATGCTGTTCTACCGTGTGATGCCGACGCTCAACTTGCTGTTGCTGCCGCTTCTCGTCCTCTACGTGATGATCTTCTCTTTGGGCCTGGGCCTGCTCTTGGCCGCCGCAGCCGTGTTCTTCAAGGACATCATGCACCTGTGGGGAGTCGTCATCACGGCGTGGACCTACGCTACGCCTCTGTTCTACCCCGTCGACATGCTCGAGGGGTGGATGCAGACCGTCATGCAGTTCAACCCGATGTACCACTACGTGACCTACTTCCGGGAGATATGCATGTGGAACACGACCCCGGGTCTGACGGAGAATGCGATTTGCCTGGGAATGGCCCTCGTCACGCTCGTCATAGGCCTGGTGGTCTTCCGCAAGTCCGAGCATAAGTTCATCCTGTACGTGTAAAGAGGTAGTCGTGACGCTTGATCTCAAAGGCAAAGCTGGCGATCCTTCGCTGGGCGACGAGCCCATGATCGTCGTCGACCATGTCGACATGGTGTTCAACATTGCGAACGAGCAGCTGAACAGCTTGAAGGAGTACTTCATCAAGGCGATGAGGAAGGAGCTCTTCTTCCGCGAGTTCAAAGCCCTGAGCGACATCTCCATCACGGTGAACAAAGGCGACGTCTACGGCATCGTGGGAACGAACGGCTCGGGCAAGTCGACGCTTCTGAAGATCGTCGCGGGCGTTTTGGAGCCGACGCGAGGCTCCTGCACGATCAACGGGGCAATCGCCCCCCTCATCGAGCTTGGCGCGGGCTTTGACCCCGAGCTTACGGCACGTGAGAACGTGTACTTGAACGGCGCGCTGCTCGGCTACAAGAAGGAGTTCATCGACGAGAACTTCGGGTCCATCATCCAGTTCGCGGAAGTCGAGGACTTCGTCGACATGCCTCTGAAGAACTACTCGTCGGGCATGATCGCGCGCATCGCGTTCGCCATCGCCACGGCAACGACGCCCGACATCCTCGTCGTCGACGAGGCGCTGTCCGTGGGCGACTTCCTTTTCCAGGAGAAGTGCGAGAACCGCATCAGCGAGCTGGTCAACGACAAGGGCACCACGCTGCTCTTCGTATCCCATAGCGTTGACCAGGTCGAGCGCATCTGCCAGAAAGCTGTGTGGATCGAGAAGGGGGAGATGCGCATGAACGGTGACGTCAAGGATGTCTGCAACGCATACAGGAACTTCCGATAACGCCATGCGGGGCACACGACCGACGGTCTCCGTGGTTCTCACGGTGTACAACATGGAGGAGTGCCTTGCTGAATGCCTCGAGTCCCTTGCTCGCCAAGACTACGAGGACTACGAGGTCGTATGCGTAGACGACGGCTCAACTGACCGGTCGGGCGAGATAATAGGGCGCTATGCGGAGAGGTTTGCTGATCTGACCTGCGTCTGCCAGGAAAACGCCGGCCCGGCCGCAGCCCGAAACAAGGGAATGGAGGCAGCTCGCGGCGAGTACGTCGTGATGCTCGACGCAGACGATCTGCTCGACTCGTCCTTTCTGCGCATGATGGCGGGTCGGGCTGTCGAGTCCCAAGCTGACGTCATCGTCTGCCGCTCGAATGAGTTCAACCACATGACGGGCGTCTGGCACAAGTCTCCTTGGACGATCCGCGCTGACCTCTGCCCGCGTGCCTCGGTGTTCTCGGGACGCGACATGGGGGGAGACGTCTTTCGCTGCTTTGCAGGCTGGCCTTGGGACAAGCTCTTTCGCGCAGACTTCATCCGCGACAACAGGCTGTGCTTCCCCGACCTGCGCAACTCCGAAGACCTGTGCTTCGTCTACGAGGCGCTTGCCAAGGCCCAGCGCATCTCCGTCGTCGACCAGGTGCTGATCCACCACCGAACCAATCGGAAGGGGTCGGTGTCGCTCTCTCAGCCGGAGCATCCGGCGGACTTCTACCGCGCGATCTCAATCCTCAAGGGCAGCCTGAAGGAGGCTGGGGCGCTTGGCACTTGCGCCGGCTTGGGCTACGAGGATCTCGAGCGGGGCTTTTTGAACTGGGCGCTTGACTTCGCCTTGTGGAACGTCGAGAGCATGCCCGAAGGAGCTGCGCGGGCTCAGCTCGTGCGTGACTTGACGCAAGGCTCGCTTCCCGAGCTTGAGGTGGGGAAGCACGCATGGGAGTTCTTCTCGCTGTATCCCCGGCTGAAGGATCGCTATGAGCTCCTTCGCCGCGAAGCCGAGGGAGGACGCATGGCGACTCGCAGAAGCTGGGGCAACCTCGCATCGACGCTGTGGACGTACGTGAGCACGCTTGATGTGGTGTCGACCATAAAAAACCACCGCTGAGGTTGCGGGATCAAGATAAAGCGATAACATAAAGGCTCTCCGTAAACTTCAGGTAAAGCGAGCCGATATGTTTTCCTTTGTGACCGACCTTCTCATGCTGGTTATGCAACCGTGCTATGACCTCACGGGCAACTGGTGGGCTGCCATTCTGATCTTCACGCTCATCACCAAGGTCATTTTGTTCCCCATGTCGCTCTGGTGCCAGTGGAACAGCATCGTCATGGTCAAGCTCATGCCCGAGCTCAACCGAATCAAGGTGAAGTACTTCGGCGACCGCGAGACGATAGGCGAGAAGCAAAGCGCGCTGTACAAGGAGAAGCACTACCACCCCATGCTCAGCTTGGTCCCCCTTGCCGTGCAGATCATCATCCTCTTCGGGCTCGTTGACGTCATACACTTCATCACGGACAACGGCGCGCCCGGCACGGAGTTCCTCGGGATGGTCCCCTCGGTGGACGGCGGCGTCTCTTGGGTGATGCCGCTTCTGGCAGGGCTGTCGGCGGTGGCCATGGGCTTTGCCCAGAACCGCATCAACCCCTTGCAGAGAGAGCAGTCCCGAGCTGAGAAGAACATGACGAACGGCCTCTCCATCGGCCTGTCCCTCTTCCTCGGCGTATTCGTTGCGGCGGGCATGTGCTTCTACTGGATCATCTCCAACCTGTCCGCCATCCTCATCCAGGCGCTGTGCAACATCGCCATCAAGCCGAGGAAGCACATCGACTACGCTGACTTGGAAGCGAGCCGCGTGGAGCTGGAGGACCTGAACTCCCTCGACGGCGGGAAGACGAAGAAGTGGTATCAGCGGGATCCCCTGGCGAAGAGGGAGAAGCAGGACTACAAGCGCTTCTTCAAGGTCATCAACAAGCACGTGGTGTTCTACTCGGAGGGGAGCGGCTTCTACAAGTACTTCGAGGGCCCGCTCACCTACCTGCTCGACCATTCTGTGGGAGACGTCCACTACGTGACGAACGACCCGAACGACCAGATATTCGAAATCGCCGAGAAGCAGCCGCGCATCAGGCCCTATTACATCGGGCAGAAGCGCGCCATCACGCTCATGATGAAGATGGACGCCGACATAGTGGTCGCGACCTTGGAGGACCTGGACAACTACTACATCAAGCGGTCGTACGTGCGGGATGACACGGAGTACGTGTTCTTCTTCCACCACATGACCTCGACCCATCTGGTTGCGCGGAGAGAAGCGCTCGACCACTATGACACCATCATGTGCGCCGGCCCCCACCAGGTCAAGGAGATCAGGCGCGCCGAGAGCCTCCGCGCGCTGCCCGAGAAGAACCTGGTCGAGTACGGCTATGCCCTGCTCGACCACGAGATCGAGTCGTTCGGGCAGCTGAAGGAGGCGAACGAGAGGCCCGTCATCCTGATCGCGCCCTCATGGCAGGAGGATTGCATCCTCGATCTGTGCATCGACCGCATGCTTGAGAGCATGCTGGGACGAGGCTGGCGAATCATAGTGCGCCCCCATCCCGAGTACACGAAGCGCTACAAGGCGCGTTGGCAGGCGCTGATCTCGCGCTACGAGAGCGTTTCCGAGGACGAGCTCTACTTCGAGAGGGACTTCTCGTCTAATCGCACGATATTCACCTCCGACATCATCATCACGGACTGGTCTTCGGTGGCGTGCGAGTTCTCGTTCTCAACCTGCAAGCCCTCGATCTTCATCGACACGCCGATGAAGGTGTGCAACCCTGACTACGAGGAGCTCGGCATGGAGCCAACCGACATCTCCTTGAGGAACCAAATCGGCATCTCCCTTGCTCCGGAGGAATGCGGCGTGCTGGGTGACAAGGTGGAGGCCATGCTCGCCGACGCCCCCCGGTGGGGTGACGAGATAAGGGCCGTCCGCGAAGGGTTCATCTACAACGTCGGGAGGAGCGGCGAGGTTGCCGGCGAGTATCTCCTCGGGCGGATTCTGGAGAAGCAGGGAGAGCGCGTGGAAGGTGGAGCTTGTGAATAAGAGGGTTTTTGCTGCGCGGACGGCGCTGGTGCTCTACGACCTCATCGCAGCTGCGCTGGTCGCATCGGTGCTCGTCGCGTCCCTGCCGGGCCCGGCCTTCGCCTACGTCGACCCCTCGGTCATGACGTACACCATCCAGGCGCTCGCGGGCGTCGCCGTCGCCTTGAGCGCGGTTCTGGGCGTGGCCCTGCGCAGGACGCGCAGGAAGCTCTTCGAGGTCCTCAACATCGACGAGAACGCGAACAAGGAGGTGGACCCCGACTGGGCGAGGGTCGGGGCCGACGGCCTGGCGCAGGCCGCGCCGGCTGCGCCTTCCGAGCGCAGGGCGAAGGCGCGTGCCCGGAAGCGCGGCGCTGGTGATTCTCTCGAAAGGGGTGACAAGCCGGCGTGGAGGCGAAGGTTCGCGCTCTCGCTCTTGGTCGTCGGCTTCTGCGGGTTCACGCTGGGGATCGTGGCTCCCTTCGAGATGGTGGCAGGAGGCAAGAAGGACCTGATGTTCTCGCTTGATGAGATATGGCTCATCATGACGGTGGTCGTCCTTCTGTGCGTATTGGCGTTGTCCTTGGCCGTCTCCCTCGTGAGGGGCAAGGCGTTCAGCTACTTGCTTGCTCTCCTGTTCGGCGGCGGGCTGTGCTGCTATCTGCAGGCCATGTTCATGAACTACGGCTTGCCGGTGGCGGATGGCAACACGGTGAACTACTGGGGCGATCATATGGGAATGGTGATCGTCTCCTCGGTCGTGTGGGTTGCGATACTCGTGCTCGTCCCTGTCCTGAGCCGAGTCAACCGGTATCGGGCGCAGGTCATCATGGGGTTCTTCAGCGCCTGCCTCATCGTGGTCCAGCTCGTCGGCGTGGCAAGCCTGTTCGTATCTCCTGACCAGGGCGATGAGAGCGGCTCTCGTGCGTTCGGCATTACCGAGGACGGCCTCTACGAGGTCTCTGCCGACGAGAACGTCATCGTCCTCGTGCTGGACTACTTTGACACGAGGCTCATGAACCAGCTTCTTCAGGAAGAGCCAGGCTTCGCCGACCAGTTCTCGGGCTTCACCTATTACGACAACAACGCAGGCGTCATGATACCTACCCCTTACGCCATCCCGTATCTCGTCACGGGCGTGCAGCCTGAGATAGGGGAGAAGGTGTCGGACTATCATCAGAGGAGATACAAGGACGCTACGTTCCTGGATGAGATTCAAGAGCAGGGATATTCGATAGGGCTCTACTCGAACAACTTCAGCCTTCAGTATCTGTCGAAAGAGGACGCGTATGACCTGGTTGCCTCCAACACGATCAACATGCACGAGGTGGAGTCCACGACGCTGAACAAGCTGGGGGTTATCTCCTCGCTGACGAAATGCGCGCTTTATCGGGACATGCCGTGGATTCTGAAATGGCGATTCTGGTTCTACACGGATGAGGTGAACCAGAAGTCTATCGAGTACGACCCAGATGGTGACCCTGAGAGCACGGTCTATGTTCTCGATGACCCCCGGTATTACGAGAGGCTCCAGAAATACGGCCTTTCCTTCGAACCCGAAGGCGAGTACAAGGGAGCGTTTCGCTTCATCCACCTCAACGGGCCTCATTTTCCCTTCAACATGGACGAGAACGGCTTGGACATCGGCATGGACAACTCGTCTATCGAGCGTCAGGCCAAGGGGTCTTTGCTCATCGTGCAAACTTACCTGCAGCAGCTCAAAGACCTCGGCGTGTACGATAACGCCACGATCGTCATCACCTCTGATCATGGGGAATGGGAAAGCTCGACCGACTTGCCCACCGACGTGTCCTCCCCGATCTTGCTCGTGAAGGACTCCGCGAAGAACGGTTGGGCTGACCGTCCTATGCAGGTTGACCATGCGCCGATGTCCCACGAGGATCTGTTCTCGGTCCTCCTCGGCTCAATGGGCGCAGAAGAGGAAGAGCCTTTCGTCGCCTCGGAAGACGAAGACCGCGTTCGGGTGATGCATATGATCGAAGCAGAGGACGGTCAGGTAACCAACCTCCTCAAGTACGAGATCACCGGCGATGTCCTCGACTTTGGCAACTGGAGGTTCACCGGCGACATCTGGCCTGTTGACGAACGGTAGGCGAGAAGTTCATTTCTTAACCGGTTCTTTACACAAATGAACAAAAGGGGTACCCTTTTGCCTTGACTTGAACGTTAACCGTGTTTTTCTGACAAGGATTTAACATAAGGATAAAACGGTAACGGAGACCGCGGGTTAGGCGCGGAAAGGAACTCGAAGTGGCGAAGACCGTTTACACCTGCTTTTGCACCGACGTGATCCACGAGGGTCACCTCAACATCATCAACCGCGCGCTCACGTACGGGGAGGTCGTCGTCGGCGTCCTCTCCGACGCCGCGATGGTCCGGTTCAACCGATTCCCGACCGTGACGTACGAGGAGCGCGTTGCGATGGCGGAGGCCATCGACGGCGTGTCCCGGGTCGTCCGGCAAGACGACGTCCTGTACGACAGGGTGATCGCCGAGCTAAAACCGGACTACGTCATCCACGGCGACAACTGGCTCGAGGGCCACATGCGCTTTCTGCGGGACGACGTGGAGAAGTGCCTCGGGGAGTACGGCGGCCAGATCATCGACGCGCCCTACACCTACAGCGATGAGGTCAGGCGCATCGACGACAAGATGCGCGAGAAGCTGATGATGCCCGAGTACCGTCGCCGCCGCCTGCGCCAGCTGCTCGAGATGCGGGGGACGGTGAAGGCCATCGAGGTCCACAGCGGGCTCACGGGCCTCATCGCGGAGAAGACGATCGTCGAGACCGAGGACGGTGGCCTCGACCAGTTCGACGCGATGTGGGTCAGCTCGCTGTGCGACTCGACCGCCAAGGGCAAGCCCGACATCGAGCTGGTGGACATGACCAGCCGCTTCAGGACCATCGAGGACGTCATGGAGGTGACCACGAAGCCCATCATCTTCGACGGCGACACGGGCGGCAAGCCCGAGCACTTCGTCTACACGGTGCGCTCCCTCGAGCGGATGGGCGTGTCGGCCGTCATCATCGAGGACAAGGTGGGCCTGAAGAAGAACTCGCTGTTCGGCAACGAGGTGAGGCAGGCGCAGGACAGCATCGAGGGGTTCTGCGCCAAGATAGCCGCCGGCAAGAAGGTCCAGCTCTCCGAGAGCTTCATGATCATCGCCCGGATCGAGAGCCTGATCTTGGAGCAGGGCATGGACGACGCCCTCAGGCGCGCGTCCGCCTACGTCGGCGCGGGCGCCGACGGGATCATGATCCACTCGCGCAAGAAGGACCCGGCCGAGATCGTCGAGTTCTGCGACCTGTTCCGCGCTGAGGACCCGATGACTCCCATCGTGGTCGTGCCGTCGTCGTTCGACTCCATCACCGAGGCGGAGCTCGCCGCGCACGGCGTCAACGTGGTCATCTACGCCAACCAGCTGACGCGCAGCGCGTTCCCGGCCATGGAGGCCACGGCCAAGGACATCCTCCGCTACCATCGCGCCAAGGAGGTCGACGACCGCCTGATGCCGATCGGCGACATCATCACCCTCATCGACGAGCTGTAGGAGGCAGGCTATGAGCGTAAGGCGAAACGTCCTTCTGAACCCGGGTCCCTCGACCACCACGGACACCGTGAAGATGGCGCAGGTCGTTCCCGACATCTGCCCGCGCGAGAAGGAGTTCGGCGAGGTCATGCGCGCCGTGTCAGCCGACCTCGTGAGGATCGTGCACGGCGAGGACGCCGGATACGCGGCGGTCTTGTTCTGCGGGAGCGGCACCGTCTGCATCGACGCGGCTATAAGCTCCCTCACCCCCGAGGGCGGCACGGTCCTGCTCGCGAACAACGGGGCCTACTCCAAGCGCGCGCGCGAGGTATGCGAGTACTACGGCCTGGACTTCGTCGACATGGACCTGCCCGTCGACAGGCCGGTGGACCCGACGCAGGTGGCTGACGCGCTGCGGAGGCACCCCGAGGCGTCGCTGGTGTACACCACCCACCACGAGACCGGCACCGGCGTGCTCAACCCGATTCGCGAGATCGGCGCGGCCGCGCACGCCGCCGGCGTGCCGCTGGTGGTCGACACCACCAGCTCGCTGGCGATGATCCCCATCGACGTGGTCGCCGACAACGTCGACGCCTGCATGGCCAGCGCCCAGAAGGGCATCCAGGGGATGACGGGGCTGTCCTTCGTCATCGCGAGGCGGTCGCTGATCGAGGCGAGCGCGGGGCATCCCAAGCGCTCGTACTACTGCAACCTCTACCGGCAGTACCGCTACTTCGAGGAGCACGGGCAGATGCACTTCACGCCGCCCGTCCAGACCGTCTACGCTGCCAGGCAGGCCCTGCGGGAGTATTTCGAGGAGGGAGAGCAGGCCAAGTACGCGCGCCACCGCGCCCTGGCCGGTCGCATCCACGCGGGGCTCGCAGAGCTCGGGCTCGAGGAGGCGATAGCCCCCGAGCACCAGAGCCAGCTGGTCGTGTCCGTCAGGTACCCCGACCATCCCGCGTGGGACTTCGGGAAGGTACACGACTACTGCTACGAGAGGGGCTACACCATCTACCCCGGGAAGATCGACGGGCAGGACACGTTCCGGCTCTGCACCCTGGGCGCGCTGGTCCCCGAGGACATCGACGGGTTCATGGGCGTGCTGTCCGAGGCGCTCGAGGCGCTCGGCGTCAGGTAGGGGGTTGACATGGAGGCGAAGATCCTCGTCGACGCGCTGGGCGCCGACTTCTACGCGGGCGTTCCCGACTCCCAGCTCAAGGCGCTGTGCGCGCACCTCATGGCGCGCTACGGCACGGACCCCGCGCACCACGTCATAGCCGCCAACGAGGGCGGCTGCGTCGGCCTCGCCGCCGGCTACCACATGGCGACGGGGAAGGTGCCGGTCGTCTACATGCAGAACTCGGGCCAAGGCAACGCGGTGAACCCGATCACGTCACTGACCAGCGCCGACGTGTACGCCATCCCGGTGATCTACGTCATCGGCTGGCGCGGCGAGCCGGGCGTGCGCGACGAGCCCCAGCACGTCCAGCAGGGCCGTGTCACGCTGGACCTGCTGGACGTGCTGGGCATCAGGTACTTCGTCCTGGGGAGGGAGACGACTGAGGGCGAGCTGCGCGCCGCGGTCGACGATCTGCGCTGTGACCTCGAGAAGAGGCAAAGCGTCGCGATCGTGGTCAGGAAGGGCGCCCTCAGCTGCGAGGACGAGGTCGAGTACGGGAACGGCTACGCGATGGCCCGCGAGCGCGTCGTGGAGCTGGTGAGCCGGGCGGCCGGCTCGGACCTCATCGTGTCCACCACGGGCAAGGCGAGCCGCGAGCTGTTCGAGGCCCGCGAGGCGCGCGGGGAGGGCCACGGCGGCGACTTCCTGGTGGTGGGGTCGATGGGGCATGCGTCGTCGATCGCCCTCGGGATCGCCGTCCAGAAGCCCGGCCGGCGCATCTGGTGCCTGGACGGCGACGGGGCGGTCCTGATGCACATGGGGGCCCTGGCGATCATCGGCGAGTGCGCCCCCTCCAACCTCGTGCACGTGGTGATGAACAACGAGGCGCATGAGAGCGTCGGGGGCATGCCCACGGCCGCCAAAGGCGTCGACCTGCCCGGCCTCGCCCGCGCGTGCGGCTACCGCGGCGCCCTGACCGCGTCGACCGAGGAGGAGCTCGCCGCCGCCCTGGAGGAGGTCCGGCTGGCCGAGGGCCCCGTCATGCTCGAGGTGAAGTGCTCTGTCGGGTCGCGCCCCGACCTCGGGCGCCCGACGACGTCACCCCTCCAGAACAAGGCAGCGTTCATGAGGCGGCTTGGCGGAACGGAGTGTGTTGCATGAGCGGGAGTCTGGAATACCGTGAGTTCAAGGTGCTTGAGGCGCTTGAGGCGGCTGAGGGGCGCGTCTTGACCCAGCGTGAGATCGCCCAGGAGGTCAAGGCCTCGGTGGGCACGGTGAACAAGACCCTGACCGATCTGGTTGAGCGCGGGTATGTGTCAGAAGGCGCCCTGACGGGCAAAGGGCGGGTGGCGCTCGAGCCGTACCGCGTCAAGCGCGCGGTCTTCGTGGCGGCGGGCTTCGGCTCGCGCCTCGTGCCCATCACGCTCAACACGCCGAAGCCGCTTGTGCGCGTGCACGGCCAGCGCATCATCGACTTGCTTCTTGACGCCGTGGTCGCGGCGGGGATCGAGGAGATCTACATCGTGCGCGGGTACTATGGCGAGCAGTTTGACCAGCTGCTGTACAAGTATCCCACGGTCAAGTTCCTCGAGAACCCCATGTACAACGAGGCCAACAACATCTCAAGCCTCATGGTGGCGAAGTACCTGCTCTCCAACGCCTACGTGATCGAGTCCGACCTGCTGCTCTCCAACCCCAAGCTGATCTCGAAGTACCAGTATCATTCGAACTACCTGGGCATCCCCATGGAGCGCAGCGATGACTGGTGCTTCAAGGTGAAGAAGGACGTGATCACCGACATCATGGTGGGCGGCGAGGACTGCTGGCAGATGGTGGGCATCTCGTATTGGAGCGAAGAGGACGGGCGGAAGCTCGTTGACGACATTCCCGCCACCTTCAACATGCCGGGAGGCAAGGAGCGCTACTGGGACGAGGTCCCGCTGCGCTACTTCTCGCAGCACTACCAAGTGCATGTGCGCGAGTGCAGCTCTGACGACATCGTGGAGATCGACACCTTCAAAGAGCTCCAAGCGCTCGACAGCGTGTACGCGTAAATGTCGCAGATTGCGTGAAAACTCAAGCGATCTCGGAAAAAATTGAGCCGATAAGCCGATGAGGTTGTATCATTGTGCAGTTACTACGCTTTTTGATTGGCTTAATGAGGCAGGCTTGATTATGCATCATATTACTCGTGAACCGCTTTCCAGGACGCTGGCAAGGAAAACCGTCTCAGTGGCCCTCTGCCTTCTGCTCGTTCTGGGCATGGCTCTTCTGCCTGCGGCGCTTGCGCCGCGTCCGGCTGAGGCGGACTCCGACGGGCTCGTTGTGGCCATCGACGTTGGGCATGGCCGTGATCCTTCGAGCGGGGCGTATGACCCGGGTGCTTCGGGGAACGGCGTCGAGGAGGCTGCGGCTAACCTGAGGATCGCACAGGCTTGCGCTGAGGAGCTGAAAGCCTACGCGGGCGTGAAGGTGGTGTTCACCTCCCAGTTCAGCTCCAGCCACGGCCTTGAGCCGCGCGTTCAATCCGGCGTCGACCAGGGCGCTGACGTCATCATCAGCTTCCACTGCAACTCGGCGAGCGCCTCCTCGGCCAACGGCAGCGAGGTCTGGGTTCCGAACGGAAGCGCGTACTTGTACAACGAGACTCATGTGGCGGGAGAGAACCTGGGGAACAGCATTCTCAGCAACTTGTCCGCCCTCGGGCTCTACAACCGCGGGACGAAGACGCGCGACTGCACGACCGGCGAGACCTATCCCTATCCGGGCGGCATCTGCGACTGGTACGGAATCAACTACTGGTCCCGCTGGAGGGGTATTCCGGGCATCATCATCGAGCACGGCTTCTTGACGAACCCCGATGACGCTGACAAGCTGGGCGACGCCTCGTGGTGCGAGAAGATAGGCGTGGCGGACGCCACGGGCATCGCTGCGTACTACGGCCTCTCGAAGGACGTGGTGGATCCGAACCTGGAGAAGACAGGCGAGGAGGTCTCCACCAAGATCGAGTCCACCTACGAGAACGATCCCGCCATCATGGGCGCGTCACGTGCGTCCGTTGAGCGCATGGTCTCCTGGTTCAACTCGAAGGGACATCCGTATCCGTCTGACACCTACAAGAAGCATGGCGCTGCGACGATCGAGGACTTCTGCACGATCGTGAGCGAGGAGGCTGCTGCTGAGGGCGTCCGCGCGGAGGTCGTGTTCGCGCAGTCCATGGTAGAGACCGGATGGCTCCAGTTTGGCAACCAGGTCAATGCTGAGCAGTGCAACTTCGGCGGGCTCGGCGCCACGGACGGCAGCGCAGCGGGCGCTAACTTCAGCGAGCACGGCGCTGACGCCGTTCGCATCGGCCTTCGTGCGCAGGTCCAGCACCTCAAGGCGTACGCCACCACGGAGTCCCTCAAGAAGGACTGCGTTGATCCGCGCTTCCATTTGGTCACCCGCGGCTGCGCTCCGAGCGTCAAGGGCCTCACGAGCAAGTGGGCAACCGACCCGACTTACGGCGACCAGCTTACGGAGAAGGTTAACGAGCTGCTCGGCGCGTCGAGCCAGGTGGCCTCCGTCAAGTTCAGCCTCGCCGACGTCCCGAGCTCCCTCGCCAAGCCGGGCGTGGCATACGTCGACGGCGTGGCGAAGCCCCTGAACGTGCAGGGCGGGTACGGGTTCGTCGACGTGGCAGGCCCCGGCGCTCACTCGGTGGTCCTCTACGAGTTCAACTCCGCCTCGTCGGATCCCCATGCGGTGTATCCGACGCACATGTACGTATGGACCGTCACCGAGAAGGGCGGCTCGTACGTGGCGAAGCGGTACTACGGCTTCAACGACCTCCTCAGGTACGCCGGCAGCTCCATCCGCATCACCGGCAAGAAGGGCATCCGCATGATAACGGGCATGGCGAGCGGGACGAAGTCTGCGCTTGCGGGCCGCGGGGTGCTCGGCTACACCGTCGTCGAGACGGGCACGCTGCTCGCTTGGAGCAACCGCGTCGAGGACGGCAGCCTCACCTTCGACACGCCGGGCGTGAGCCGGGGCAAGGCGTACGTGGCAGGCAAGCAGAACCCCGTGTTCAACAAGGCGGACGGCGTCGAGAACTACACCAACGTGCTCGTGGGCTTCTCCTCGGCGGACCAGTATGAGAAAGACATGGCCATGCGGTCCTACGCCATTCTGAAGGATTCCTCGGGCAACCAGCTCGTGGTGTACGGCGGCACCGTCCAGCGCAGCATCGGCTACATCGCGGAGCAGAACGCGGATGCGTTCAGCCCAGGTACGGCTGCCTATGATTTCGTGCACGGCATTATCGACGCTTGTAAGGGATAAACATGAAGCACGCTAAACTTCCGCAAAGCGACCTCGAAGAAGTCTCGCAATCACCTGATTCGGCGCCTGTCGGCTGGGAGGAAAACGCACAGGGTGACGGCTTGCAGCATGCGTCGACGTATGATCGGGGGAACTACTCCTATGCGTCTCGCCGTCCGAGCCGCGCCAAGTTCGTCATTGCCGGCGTGTGCGCGCTCGTCCTGGTGGGGGCGGGCGTGGCGGTCGCCGCAACCTCCCTGGGGCAGGGCGGTGCGCCGCAGGCTCCCTCCGAGCAGCCTGCCGACGAGCAGCTCGCGAAGGCGACGGAGCGGGCGTTCGTCAAAGCTGATGGCGTCCTCATCCCATCTGGCGTCGCCAAGCGCGGGGACGTCTTGGAGAACGTGGCCCCCGCAGCTGATCTGAGCGAGAAGCGCGCTGACGCATACTATCGGGCGGAGTACGACGGCAAGACGGTATACGTGGCGAAGTCTGCGGTGAGGACCTCTGCCGAGGAGGCTCCCGAGCAGTGGACCGGATACGCGACGGCTGACGCGATCATCTACGCGCGTCCTGACTTCACGGGCGATGACATCCTGACGCTCCAGCTCAACGAGGAGGTCACCGTTCTCGACGCGTTCGGCGACCTGCTCTTCGTGCGCAACGCAGACGGCTTCGAGGGCTATGTGCCCGCGGACAAGATCATGCGCGAGCCGATTGAGGAGGAGCCGGCTGCCGACTACTCCAGCGGAGGGGGCTCAACCTCCTATCAGGCCCCGAGCTCAAGCGGCGGCGGGAACTCGGGTGGCGGCTCGGGCAACTCCGGAGGGTCTTCGTCGAGCGCTCCCAGCCCGGCTCCGGCGCCTTCCGGCGGCTCTGGCTCGAGCGGCGGTGGCACGGGGGCCACGCAGGGCGATGGTGACGAGATGGCTATGCCGGTGGGCTATGTTCCTCCTGCCGACCCGTTCCTCTGGGGCGTCGGCGTCGCCTATGCTGACGAGCCGTCGAGCTCCCAGGCTGAGCAGGCTGGCGAGGGGCTGACGGCAGTGGTGCTCATGGACGACGTGCAGCTCTACGCCGGCATTCTGGATCGCGGCGACGAGGTGACGGTGAAGGTGGACGACCTCTTCGGGTTCTCCGAGGAAGGCGCGCAGGATGCCCCCGACGCCTCGTCTGACGGTGAAGCCGCCTCTGGCACGGCGTCTGACGCGCAGGAGGCGCAGCCTCAAGGCTCCGGAGAGGAAGCGGAGCTGCAGGGTGATGCGTCCGCTGAGGACTTGTGCACGGTCGTGATAAACGACCAGGAGGTTACGCTGCCCGAGAAGCTGCTGCGCCTCGAGTCTGCTGCCGCGTATGAGCCGTGGGAGGGCTATGCCCTCGAGGGCGCGCTCCTCTACGCCGACTACGGGTTGACGGGGGACGCGAGGGAGCTCGAGGTCAACGAGGCGCTCAACGTGGTCGACTCCATCGGCACGACGCTTGTCGTCGACGTTGACGGCACCGCCTTCTACATCGACGAGGTGCACGTGGGCAAGGAGCCCGTCGAGGTGGTCGAGGAGCCTCCCGCAGAGGAGCCGGCTCCTGCCCCTGTGTACTCGGCGCCTGCCAACACGGGCGGCGGCTCCGCTTCGGGCGGCGGGTCTTCGAGCAGCTCGACGCCTGCCCCGGCGCCGAGCGGGTCGGGCGGCGGCGCGGCCTCAGGGTCTGACGCCGGCCAGTCGGGCGGTTCCGCTGGTAGCGACGACAGCGCTGAGTGGACGGCGCCGAAGCTCTGACGGCGGCTCCTACAGCGCCTTGTCGCGGAGCAGCTCGAGGCCCTTCGTGGCCTGACGGTGGGCTTGCTCGAGCTGGGGGAGACGTGACTTCGCCAGCTCGGGCTCGCCGTTCTTGAGCGCGTCGGAGATGAAGGCCGCCGTGCGGTAGAGGTCGGACAGCGACAGGTTGCCCGCGACGCCCTTCAAGGTGTGCGCCTGGCGGTACGCCTCGTCGAAGTCGTCGACCTCGAGGGCGGCCACGAGGCTCGCGAAGCGCGTGTCGCTCAGGTACTTCACGGCCAAACGCTCGTAGAGCGCGGCGTTTCCGTCGTAGCGGTCGATGGCGTCGGCGTAGTCGATGCCGAAGGGGGCAAGCTTGCTGGCGAGGTCGGCGGTCATGTGAGCGTCCTTTCCGCGATATGGTTGGCTTCGGGATAGCGAGCTTCGGCTCGCTGCGTTTGTCCTAAGCGTTATTCTAACGCTGTGCGAAAAGGTCAGGGTAGGACGTCCGCATCCGTTGCCGTTTCGCTACCTGCGACGAGCTCGGCCGTTCGCGCGAAGCCGGCCGCCACGGCCGGGCGCTCGCGCGCTACCTGCCGAGGTAGCGGCGCATCATGTCGGCGCCGAAGTCCGACACGCGGTAGTAGATCCGCAGCTCGCCGTTTCCGTCGAGGTCGCAGCGCGTCTCGTCGAGCAGGCCGTTCTCCTTGGCGGTGGCGAGCGCCTCCTCGACGTCGGGGCGCGTCAGGAGCTTGTAGCTGCCGTAGTCCGCTTCAAGCGCGCGCACGACGCCCTCCGCGCAGTCCTCCGCTCCGCCCTCGAAGTGCTTGACGATGGCGTAGTACAGCGGCATCAGGTCCCTGCCCATGGCTACTCCTCCTCCTTGCTCGCGCGAAGCAGCTTCACGGGGTTGACGGCGATGCAGAAGATGCCCGCGACCATGATGAGGGCTCCTATCCATTGCGCCGGCGAGAGGGGCGGGTAGCTCTCGGGCATCCCGCCGATGCCGAGCACGCCCATGATGACCCAGATGAAGAACGGCCCCCAGAACGCGTACATGCCGTTGCACGCCATGCCGAGCGCGGTGCCGCACATGGAGTTGCCCTTGTACCAGAACGAGAACGCGGGCATGGCGAAGAAGCCGGACACCACGAAGACCAGGACGGTCGGGCTCGCGAGGGCGGCCCCTGCCAGGTCGAGCACGCTTCCCGCCTCGCCGCCCATGGCCGCGAGCAGGGGGAACATGACGAGGAGCTCGAGGATGCCCGCGGAGGCCTGGCGGATGGCTATCCCAATGCGGTAGTCGATGAGCACGGTGCCGAAGCCGGCGACGCAGCCCTCGAAGCCCCACCCGAAGGCCGCGAGGAACGCGAACAGGCAGCCCGTGAGCGCCTCGGGGCCCATGGACGCGAAGCTCGTGCCTCCGATCAGCGCGGCGGCGACCAGGCAGACGAGGATGCCCGCGACCTTGTGCGCGCTCAGGTCCTGCTTGAACAGGACGCGCCCCAGGACGGCGCCGATGGCGCAGTTCAGGGCCGCGATGGGCACGATGACGCCGGGGTTGCCCGCCGCGGTGGCCGCGTTGAGGCCGACGATGTAGGCGATGGTGGCGAAGGGCCCGCCGATCGCCGCGCAGAGCACCATGACGAGCCCGGGCTTCGTCCTCACGGTCTTGGCCAAGTCGCCGAGTTGGCGGTTCTTCGCGCAGACGGCGAGCGACCACACGCCGCTGAACAGGTCGTTGATGCCGGCGGCGAGCGCGGCGAGCGCGAACGTGACGGTGAACGCGGAAAGCGCCGGACGCCCTCCGCCCCACGGGCCGCCCGCGAACCACTCGCCCCACACGCCCTGCGTCTCCGCCAGGGTGAGGAACCCGGTGTAGAGCCCGTAGCAGATGCCCGAGGCCACGGCGAAGGCGACGCCGCGGACGAAGTACCTCCTCCTGCGCTCCTCGCGAAGTTTCCTGACGCGTTGTTCCATGCTGTGCTCGATTCTCTTGATGGCTTGCTTGCGGGTGCCGTTTGCGGGGCGCGCTCGGCTGGGGCGCTCGGCTGAGGCGTCGGGTGCCCGCACCTGCCCGTGCTTTCGCTAGACGGCCTCCTCGTAGAGGCGCAGGACCTCGCCGAGGTAGCGCTTGGCGTAGTTGTAGTAGATGTAGAGCCACTCGCCCACGAAGTCGCCCTCGGCTTCCTTCACGAGCGCCCACACGTACCAGCACCAGCCGGCGAGCGCCACGTAGGCGAAGTTGTGGCGTACCTCGGCAGGCGTGGGCTCGCGTCCGAAGTAGTGGGCGAGCGCGCGGCGCGCCTCCTCGTCGGTGAGCTCGCAGCACACGGTGAACGTGCCGAAGTCGCTGGCGTAGTCGGCCATGCCGGCATACTCCCAGTCGATGAGGCTCAAGCGGTCGTCCTCGTCGATGAGGAAGTTGAGGTGAAAGAAGTCGTTGTGGGTGAGGCATGCAGGCGCGCCGTCTGCGTCGGCGAGCTCCTTCACGCGCCGCGCGTCGGCAGCCATCTCGTGGTAGCCGGGCACGTCGATGCTCCCGCGCGCGAGGAGGATGGACTCGTAGCGCTTGCCCTCGGCGTAGAAGTCGAAGGCGCGCTCGACGCTCACGTCGGCGGCGTGCAGGCGGGCGGCGGTGCGCATGGCGCGTGCGAGCTGCGCGTCGTCATGCGGGTCGAGGTGGCGGCAGCGGGGGATGAAGCGCGAGACCTTCCAGCCGCGCACGGGGTCCTCGAAGATGAACGTGCCGTCAAGCCCCAGGTCACGCGCGGCTTCCTGTGCCTTCACCTCGGCGGCGCGGTCGACGAGGTTCTCGGTGCCGATGCCGGGGTGGCGGTAGACGTACTCGCCGTCTGACGTGCGGAAGTGGCATGACAGGTTGGTGAGGCCCTGCTTCAAGGGGTACACGTCGTGGATCTCGGACTTCGCGCAGCCGAGCGTGCGCGTGATGTTGTCGAACACCTCCGAGTCGAGGTTCTCGAGGAAGTGCGGGTCGAACGCGCGCACCTCGTCGAGCGAGTCGAACTCGAAGATCACGCCCGGCTCGTAGCGGCGCACGCGCATGTCGAGCTCCTTGACGTGGTCGAGGTAGAGCTCCTCCCACAGCTTGCCGGCAGTCTGGGGCAGGTCGTACTCAGCGTCGAGGATCTCGACGAAGCGCCGCGAGAACGCGCGGTCGAAGTAGACGTGCCCGATCATGTACCAGGCGTCTGAGCCCCCGACGGTCACGCCGGCGATGCGGTCGCGCGTGCGGGCGCTCGTCTTGAGGCACCACTCCCTGGTCGGCCCCTCGGCGTATTCGGCGGCGTAGTAGGCCTTCCAGACGTAGGGCTCGAAGGGGTTTACGGTGAAGTAGTCGTCCGACGAGCAGACGTAGGTGTTGCCGAGGAGGTGCTCGACCACCTTGAGCGTCGAGTTGTTGTTGCGCGACGCGTACTCAGGGTTCACGACGATCGACACGCCGAAGGCGTCCTCCAGGTAGAAGAAGTACTCCTTCTTGTAGCCGACGACGACGGTGATGTCGGTGACGCCGGCTTCCTGGAGCTGTTTGATCTGGCGCTCGACGAGCACCTCGCCGCGCACCTTGAGCAGGCCCTTCGGCTTCTCGTAGGAGATGGGGGCGAAGCGGGACGAGAGGCCCGCCGCCATGATGACCGCGTTCTCCACCCGGTAGGGCTCAAGCGCCGCGCGCCCGGCCTCCGTCAGGTCGAAGCCTGCCGCGAGGCCCGCTTCCGCGAGCGCGCGGTGGGAGCGGTTCGCCGTTCCGAGCGACACGCCAGCCGCTGCTGCGAGGTCGCGCTGCGAGGCGACGCTGCCGCCGTTCAAGGTTGCGAGGACCTTGAACTCGTTCTCAGAGAGGTTCATATTCAGGTAGCCCATGCCTTCCCGGATGCAAGGGATGTTCAAAACAACGGCTGAGTATACTGGTTTGGAACGCCCTGTGCAAGGAATCGAACGAAAAGAGACGCATTGCCACGGGACGTCGCTTGAAGGATAATGAAAAGCCAGTGTAAAGAGCGCTTCTCATCGGCGCGAGTCCGAGGCTCGGCGTGGGGCGAGCGCTCAAGGGGGACCATTTTGGAGACGCGGCTTTACGGCCCGCCGTCTTCATCCGGGAAGTGAACAGGGTTGTGAGGGAGAAGATACTCGCTATCGTCCCGGCGTACAACGAGGAGGCGAACATCGTCTCCACCGTTGAGGACCTGCGCCTCAACGCGCCGGGGGTTGACTACGTCGTCGTCGATGACGGGTCGCGCGACGCCACGGCTGCGATATGCCGTGAGCGCGGATACCGCTTCGTGTCGCTGTGCGCCAACATGGGGCTGGCCGGCGGCTTTCGCACGGGGATGAAGTACGCCTATCGCAACGGGTACGACTACGCGATCCAGTTCGACGCCGACGGGCAGCATTCGGCCGCCTACATCCCCCACATGGTGGAGGAGGCGGAGAAGTCGGGCGCGAGCATCGTCATCGGGTCGCGCTTCCAGACGCAGAAGAAGCCGCTCTCCGCGCGGATGATGGGGTCGACGCTGATCACGGCCATGATCCGCCTGACCACGGGGCGGACGGTCAAGGACCCCACCTCGGGCATGCGCCTGTTCGACGCTTCGATGATCAGGCTCTTCGCGCAGGAGACGGACCTCGGTCCCGAGCCCGACTCCCTGGCGTTCCTCATGCGTCGGGGAACCGAGGTGTCCGAGGTGCAAGTTGAGATGCGCGACCGCATGGCGGGGGAGAGCTATCTGAACCTCACCAAGTCGGTGTCGTACATGCTGCGCATGAGCATCTCCATCCTCGTCGCCCAGTGGTTCAGGAGGTTGAAGTGACGCCGCCGTTTGCCATACTGCTGATAATCGGCGCGGTCGGCATCTTCGCGCTGGCCCTCAAGAAGATCAGGCGGTCCGAGATCGCCGTCGCCGACTCGGTGTTCTGGTTCTTCTTCGCGCTCAGCCTGGTCATCCTGGCCGTCTTCCCGCGCCTCGCCTTCGTCATCGCCGACGTGCTCGGGTTCCAGTCGGTGGTCAACTTCGTGTTCCTCTACGTGATCGCGGTTCTGCTGGTGAAGATGTTCTACATGACGGCTGAGATCGCGCGGCTGCGCACCAAGCAGGCTGAGCTCATCCAGGAGAAGGCGCTGACTGACTTGGACGCGGGCCGTTTCGGGTATGCGGACGCGGATGGCGCCGCGTCCGGTGCCGCATGCTCGGCCCGGGATGCGCGCGCGGAGGCTGCGGGCTCGCGCGCGGCTGCTGCCGCTGGCGCAGGCGCGGAGGTTGCCGCTGCCGCCGCTGGCGCAGGAGCCGCTGCCGCCTCTGGCTCGCGCGCGGCTGACGCGGGCGGTGCCGGGGAGAGGCGTTGAGCAGCTTGGGAGCTTGGGGGCTTTTCGCCGGGTGCGTCCTTCTGGAGGCGGCCTCTCTGTGGGTCCCGGGATACCTTCTGATCAGGAGCATGCGGGTGAGTCGCCTGACGGCGCTTGCCTGCGCGCCCGTTGCCTCGGTGGCGCTCTTCGGCGCTCTCGGCATCGTCTACGCCAAGCTCGGCGTGTTCGCGAGTTGGGCGAGCGTGGGCGTGCTGGCGACGGCGGCCTGCGCGCTCATGTTCGCGCTGTCGCGCCCGTGGCGCGCGCCGGCACGCCTCGTCTGCGCGGTCGAAGTAGCTGGCGCGCCGCGCTGTTTGCGCGAGCGCTTCGACGCGAAGTGCCTCGCGCTCTACGTGGGCGCAGGTCTTGTCGTGACCACGTGGTTCACCGTGCTTTCGCTGAGCAGCCCCGAGGGCTTCACACAATCGTTCGACAGCATGCACCATCTGGGCATGATCCGCACGTTCGCGGAAACGGGCTGCTGGTCATCGCTCGATGTGGCGACGTACGCGCCCGAGGTGCGCGCGACGACCATGCCCATCGCGGGGTGGAGCTTCTACCCCACGGCATGGCACGTTGCGGCGGCGCTTTCGGCGTCCGCGCTCGGCGCGCCGGTCGCGGTGGCGGCGAATGCGACGAACTTCCTGTTCGCGGGGCTGGTGTACCCGGCGGGCGCCTTCGCGCTTCTGCGCTGCGTGTTTCGCGACAACCCGCGCGCGCTTCTGTGCGGAGCGTTCGCGGCGCTCGCGTTCGCGGCGTTTCCCTGGCAGATGGTGAACTGGGGGCCGCTGTACCCCAACCTCGCCGCCTTCGCGCTCATGCCGTCGGTGATCTGCTTCTTCATGGCGATCTTCGCCGAGGGGGCCGCGCGCGGCGAGCGCGTGGCGGCGGCAGGCCTGTTCGCCGCGGGCATCGTGGCGCTCGCGCTCGCCCAGCCGAACGCCGTGTTCACGGCCGCGGTGTTCCTCATCCCGTACTGCGTGCAGCTCGCCCGCCGCGTGCCGCGCCTTCTGGGCGAAGGCAGGGACACGAGGCGAAGCAGGAACCTGGCCTCGCTTGTGGCGGTGGCGTGCATCGTCGCCATCTGGTGCGCGCTGTTCAGCCTGCCGTTTCTGCGTGAGGTGGTCTGGCACGTGTGGCCCGCCTACGCGAGCCCGCAGACCGCCTTGGGCAACCTGCTTCTGCTCAGCTATCGCGAGACGCTGCCCCAGGTGCTGCTCGGCGTGCTCGTGCTCGCGGGCGCGGCGCAGGCGTGGCGCGACCGACGCTACACCTGGATCCTGTGCGCGTACGCGCTCATGGGCGGCATCTACGTGGTTACGCTCGCCACTGACGGGCTTGCGAAGCAGCTGCTCGCGGGCTTCTGGTACACCGACGCGGCGCGCCTCGGGTCATCGCTCGCGTTCTACGCCGTCCCGCTTGCGAGTCTGGGGCTGGCGCGCGCGGCGCATGCCGCGGCGAGCGCGCGGGTGGTGGGCGCGGCAGGCGGGCGTGCCCCGGCGGCTGCGGCCTGCGCGTGCGTGCTGGCGTTCGCCGTCGTGAGCTTCTGTCCGCTTGGCGAAGGGCCTGTTCGCACGGCGTTCGGCGACCTCGCGCACTCGACGCGTGTCGCCTACGACCCGACGGCCGACAACATCCTCAGTCCCGAGGAGCGCGCGTTCGCGCAGGAGGCGGCGGCGATCACCCGGGGCGACCTCGTGCTCAACATGCCCGATGACGGCTCGGAGTACGCCTACGCCCTCTGCGGCATGAACACCTACTACCGCTACAACGGCCCCTACGGCAAGGGCGACGAGACGCCCGAGAGCCGCCTCATCCGCGAGCAGCTGCGCGGCATAGCGACGGAGCCCGACGTGCGGGACGCCGTTGACGCGGTGGGAGCGACCTATCTGCTGCTGCTCGACCAGGGCGACCCCAAGCTCGAGAGGAGCAGGCACCTGTTCACGTTCGAGTGGCAGCAGTGGCAGGGCGTGAGCGCGATCAGCGACAACACGCCCGGGTTCGAGCCAGTTCTGGCAGAAGGAGACATGCGCCTGTACCGCATTACAAGCTAGCGGCATGGACGCATGCCGCCTGGTTTGATGGAGGTTGGGACAGGTTTTTCTGGCGTGAAGTAATGCCAAGCACCCGGCGGGGCTGGGGCGGTGCTCACCAAGCGAGTTCCGCACGAGCCGAAAGCGCCAGCGGCGCTTTCGAGCGAGCAGGACTGTTCGAGCGACTGAGCTCTGCCCCAGCCCCGCCGGGCGCAGCGAGTGGGATTGTCCGAACGGATGAGCTCCGCTCTCGGCCCAGCGAGCGCAGCAAGCTGGGCTAGGCGCGCCCAGTCCCTTCTTCCCCTTCGTCCCCGAAGCTCAGGCGGTAGGGCACGATGTAGGACTTCTGCCCGTCGGGCGGCGGCGTCATGTACGTCTCCCCGTAGCACAGGCGCATCTGTCCGTGCGGGTCGCTCGGCATGACCACCTGCATGTCCTCGAACGGCGCGCGCGTGAGCGGGTACACCATGCTCTTGGGGTAGATGCTCTGCGAGGGGTCGAGCCCGAACGGCCAGCCGATGTAGCCGGTCTCCTCGTGCTCGTAGGCGCGCGCGGCGCCCTGCATCCACTCGTGCAGCTTGGCGCGTGGGAACACCTTCATGCACACCGACCCCGCGGCGCACAGGGCGTACGTCACCGCGCGCTTGAGCCCGCGGTACGGCAGGTTGGGGAAGGGGGTGTTGCGCAGGATGCACATCTTCTCGAGCACCCAGCACTTCCGCACGAGGCGGCGGCGCGCGCGCTCATCGTCGGGCAGGTTGTCGAAGCAGAAGATGTCGAGGAATATTCCCAGCTCGAAGGGGCAGTCCTTCATGGAGAGCATGCGGAACTCGGTGCCCTTCTTCATGATGCGGCTCGTGCAGAAGGGGTAGCGCGGGTCGATCTGGCCGTTGAGGAGCGAGAACTCGTCGCCGAACTCGAGCGGCACCAGCTCGGCGAGGCGCTCGTAGTCGCGGCGCGGCATGGCGATGTCGATGTCGTCGTCCCAGGGGATGATGCCGCCGTGGCGGATGGCGCCGAGCACTGTGCCGTACACGGCGAAGTACTCGAGGCTGTGCTTGGCGCACATGGCGTCGAACCGCTTCAGGATGTCGAGCTCGACAAGCTGCAGGCGGCGCAGCGTTTGCGGGTCGTAGACCTCGTCGATGGTCGCTTTCAAGATTCGCCTTCCCGGTTGGTAGATCTGCCGTACACGCAGGCGAGGCTGGGCGCGGCGCCGCGGCGCCGTCGGTTTTCCGTGCAGTCTGGTCGCGTTCTCTCATTGTACCAAGGTTTTCTGGGAAAATAAGAGGGTTGCGAGCCGGCTGCGAGGAGCGAGGGAGATGCAGGAGCTTTCGATAAAGAGGAACATGCTGTGGAACTCGGCAGGCTCGCTCGTCTACCTGATGTCCCAGTGGGTGGTGACGGTGCTGGTGGCGCGGCTGTCGCCCACCTACGACGCCGCCGGCGTGCTGGCGCTGGCCATGGCGGTGTCGAACATCTTCGCGCACATCGCGCTCTACAAGATCCGCGCGTACCAGGTCTCGGACGTCAACCGCGCGGTGTCCGCGCACGAGTACGTGGCGTTCCGCCTGATCACCATAGGCGTGGCCTTCGCGGCGGTGGGGGCGTACGCGCTTGCCACCTGCGCGACGGCAGCCTACGCCCCAGTGCTCCTCTACTTGGCGTTCCGCGCGGGCGAGGTGTTCATCGACGTGCTGCACGGCGTCGACCAGCAGAACTTCCGCATGGACTTCTGCGGCAAGTCGCTCATGATGCGCGGCATCCTGTTCCTGGCGGCGTTCGCGGGCGTCTTCGGCGTCACGGGCGACCTCACGCTGGCCATCCTCGCCATGATCGCCGTGACCTACCCGGTGATCGTCTACGACGTGCGCTGCGCGGGCAAGCTCGACGCGCTGCGCCCCTCCATCACCCCGGCGCGCGCCTGGAAGCTGGCGCGGACGTGCCTGCCGGCTGTTCTCGGCGCGGTGTTCTACATCTGCGTGGCCACGGTGCCGCGCCAGTACCTGGGCGCGTGGGCGGGCGACGCGGCGCTCGGCGTGTACGCGTCGGTGTGCACGCCGGCGGTGGCGGTGCAGGCGGGCGCGAGCTACCTCTACGACCCGCTGCTCGGCGTGTTCGCGCAGAAGTTCGCCGACGGCGACCGCCGCGGCTTCTGGGGCCTTCTGGGGAAGGTGACGGCGGGCATCGCGGCGCTGTTCGCAGCCTGCTTCGTGCTGTTCGCGTTCGCGGGCGAGCCCCTGCTCGTGCTCGTGTTCGGCCCGAGCATCGCCGCGCACGTGTACCTGCTGTACCCGGCGCTCGTGTGCGTGGTGCTCACGGCGTACGTGTCGTTTCTGAGCGACCTGCTCATCTCCGTGCGCGACATGCGCGGCAACCTCGTGGGCAACGGCGCGGGCTTTCTGGTGTCGCTGCCGTGCTCGGTGGTGCTCGTGCAGGCGTTCGGCGGGAACGGCGTGAGCTTCGCCGTCTCCGTCGCCTACGCCGTGGCCTCCGCGATCATGCTGGCGTTTCTGGCGCGAAGGCTCAAGGAGGGGCCAGCTCGGGGAGATGCTGCCGCCTGATGGCGGGCGTGTCAGGTCTGGCGGGGCTGGGGCAGGTTGAAGAGTGGGCTGACGATGCCCGGTCCGGCGCGGGCTGGGGCAGAGCTCAGTCGCTCGAACAGTCCTGCTCGCGCGAAAGCGCCGCTGGCGCTTTCGGCTCGTGCGGAACTCGCTTGGTGAGCACCGCCCCAGCCCGCGCCTCCGTTCTAGCCCTTGCCTCGCCAGGCGCTGAGGCAGGGCTTAGCCGCTCGTGTAGAATGGCTGGTCATTTCGTCAGAGTCAGGTTCGGGATGATAAACTGACGAGAGTTTTGCCGACTTTTAAGGAGTAGTTTGTCATGACTTCACCCTACGACAGCGGTTCCCCTTCGGGCGGAAGGCGTGCTCACGTAGGCAAGGGCGTCGCGCGTGCGACGGGCAGCAACAACCCCCGTTTGCAGGCGCAACGTCAGCAGGCGGCGGCACAGCCCGGCGGTGTCGCGCGAGGCCAGCGGGCGGTTCGGGGCGCGGGCGGTCCAAATGCGGCTCAGGCAGGCCAGCGGTCGCGCACGGGATACGCGTCGGGGCCTGCATACAGCCAGGCCGGCTACGTCCCCGCGGCGGCGGGCGGCGGTTACGGCGCGGGCGGCACCTACCCTCCGGGTCAGATTCCCCACATGCCCGTCAAGAAGAAGATGCAGACGTGGAAGAAGGTCCTCCTCGGCATTCTGGGAGGCATCCTCGTCATCGCCCTCGGCGTCGGCATCGCCGCAGGTGCCTATTACAACAACCTCAAGTCGAACATCGGCTTCGACGGCGACCTCTCGGCGCTCAAGGGCATCCTCACCGAGGCCGACTACCAGAAGCCGTTCTACGTGCTCGTCATCGGGTCTGACCACTGGGAGGACTACGGCGCTCGCAGCGACGCCATGATCCTCGCTCGCGTTGACCTCAACAAGCCCCAGATCACGATGGTCTCGATTCCTCGTGACACGCCCTATCAGATCGACGGGCAGAAGGTCAAGCTCAACGAGGTGTTCTCGCGCGAGGGCGAGATCGCCTGCGTCGAGGCCGTGTCGAACCTGACGGGCGTTGACATATCCCACTACGTCGAGCTCGAGTTCGACCAGCTGCAATCAGTCGTCGACAGCCTGGGCGGGGTCATGGTGGACGTTCCCTACACGTTCGACTACCAGGTGTACACGCTCGACGAGCCGGTGGTGCACGTTGACGCAGGGAAGCAGCTTCTCACAGGCGAGCAGGCCATCGCGCTCGCGCGCATGCGCACAGCTTACGAGGCCGGCGTCTCCGAGGACGCCATCCGCCAAGCTAACATCCGAGCGATGATGGTCGGCGTCATGAAGCAGGTCCTGTCGCAGCCCATTCCCTCGATTCCCGGCGAGATCGAGAAGCTCTCGGGCATGATCCAGACGGACATCCCGCTTGACGACCTCGTGAGCTGGGCCACCAAGATGGCGCAAGCTGACGAAGTCGTGCTGTACTCGTGCACGGGCCCCACGGAGGGCGGCATTGACGAGGAGACGCAGCTCTGGCTGACAGACGAGGCTCCCCAGAAGTGGGCCGAGCTCATGAAGGCGGTCGACGCGGGCCAGGATCCCTCGGGCATCGTCGACGTGAGCCAGTCCGCTGACGGCAAGGTCCAGCTTGAGGGGACCGAGGTCCTCTAAGGCAGGCTCGGGGGCATCGGAAGCTCATGTCTTGCCCTGTGAGCTGCATGTTGGGGCGCTGCGGCGCCTGGGATAAGCTTTACGAAAGGATCGGTTCATGGAGAACGTTCGACGGACGGGGCGCCTCGTGCGCGGCGCGCTCATCGTTGCCTCTGCGGCCTTGCTTGCCTTGGCGCTCTGCGGCTGCTCGGGGCAGAAGGAGCAGCAGTCGTCATCTGATGCGCGCGTGTCGCTTGAGGTGAGCGATCACGCTGAGGAGACGGTTGACCCCTATGTGCTGGTCATCGGCGACGACTCGTGGGAGAGCTACACGCCGGGCCGCTCTGACCTCATGGCGCTGCTCAAGCTTGACCCCGCTAACAAGCAGATGTACCTGATCTCCGTTCCCCGCGACACGGCGTACGTCACCGCTGACGGCAGCGTGATCAAAGCCAACATGGCTTACGAGCGCGATGGCGTCGAAGGGGCGCTCGCCGCCGTCAAGGACATCACGGGGGTCGACGTGAAGCAGTATGCGATCATCGGGTTTGACCAGCTGCAGAGCATCGTGGGCTACTTCGGCGAGCTTCCCATCGACCTGCCCTACCCGCTGGACTACTCGTTCTACACCAACGACTACCCCAACGAGGTCTTCGAGGCGGGGGAGCAGACCCTCACGCCGTGGCGCGCGATGGCCCTCTCTCGCGCGCGCACCTCGTACAGCGACTTCGACCTTGACAACGACATGATGCGCCAGGTCGTCGACCGCCAGATGTTCGTGCGCCTCATGGCTGCCGTGTACGAGAGCGAGGGCGGGAGCGAGAAGGCGCTGTCTGACCTGTATCAGAACGTCACGACCAACATCCCCCTCGGCGGCGTGCTCAAGGTCGCGGCGGAGTACGCGTCGATGGACTCCTTCACGGTGTACGGAACGAGCGGCCCGACCTTCGGCGGGATTGACCCGGACACTGAGCTGTGGCTGATCCCCAACGAGCCTGACAAGTGGAGGGCCCTCATGGACGTGGTGGAGTCTGGCGGGGATCCGGCGACGGTCGACGTGCAGCCTGAGGGAAGCGTCCAGTCCGACATTGCTCCGATCAACGCGAAGTACGAGGTGACGCCGGCGTAGTCACCGCGGATCCGCCCGATTCGGCGGGGGCTGGGGCAGGCTGAAGAGCGGGCTGGCGATGCCCGGTCTGGCGGGACTGGGGCGGTGCTCACCAAGCGAGTTCCGCACGAGCCGAAAGCGCCAGCGGCGCTTTCGCGCGAGCAGGACTGTTCGAGCGACTGAGCTCTGCCCCAGCCCCGCCAGACCTCAGCCTCCAAGCGACCCCAAGCATCATCCCGTGTGTCTGCTCGCCGTCGAGGGTTTGCGTTTTGTCGGAGGAAGGGCCGGCCGCGTCCGCGCCGCCGCTATACTGTCAGGAAACGAGACGCGCGCCGTGCCGCGAGTGCGCCGACGCCCGAACCGAGCGCTCGCTCGGCTGACACCCAGGAGGACCTTCATGCAGGTTGAGCTGCTCTACCACACCCCCGACCCCGAGCGGGCCATCGCCACGGCCGCGCGCCTGTGCTACGCGCCCGTCGGCGCCTCCGAGCTCATGGAGACCATGCCCGCCGAGCGCGTGCGCTCGGTGCTCTCCACCATCATGGAGAGCGGCCACTTCTCCACGCTCGAGCACGCGAGCTACACCTTCGCCATCGACGGCGTGTCGCGCGCGCTCACGCACCAGCTCGTGCGCCATCGCCTGGCCAGCTTCAACCAGCAGTCGCAGCGCTACGTGAAGTTCACGAGCGGCCTCGAGACGATCAAGCCCGGCACGGTCGCGCAGAGCGCCGAGGCGAGCCAGGTGTTCGACGAGGCCGTCGAGGCGGCGAAGGAGGCGTACGCGAAGCTCGTCGAGCTGGGGATTCCCGCGGAGGACGCGCGCTACCTCCTCCCGAACGCCGCCGAGACGAAGATCGTCGTCACCATGAACGTGCGCGAGTTGCTGCACTTCTTCGACCTGCGCTGCTGCAACCGCGCCCAGTGGGAGATCCGCGAGATGGCGCACCGCATGCTCGAGCTCGCGCGCCCCACCGCCCCGTACGTGTTCGCCGCCGCAGGCGCGCCCTGCGTGCGCGGCGTGTGCCCGGAGGGCAAGATGACCTGCGGCAACCCGTACCCGAGCGTTCAGAGGGGCTAACGTGGGCGGCAAGGGAAAGAGGAGCGACCTGTCGCGCGCGTTTTCCGAGGACGGCGCGCGCAAGACGCACGTCGGCGGGCAGGCGCTCCTCGAGGGCATCATGATGCGCGGCAAGCTCAACTGGGCGGTCGCCGTGCGCGAGCCGGACGGCGGCATCTACGTGGAGGAGCACGACCTCGCGTCGGGTCGCGCGAAGAACCGCTGGCTGCACGTGCCGCTCGTGCGCGGGTGCACGGCGCTCGTGGAGTCGCTCATGCTCGGCTACAAGGCGCTCGAGATCGCCGCGCAGCATGCGTTCGCCGACGAGGACGAGGACGCGCAAGCTGCGCCCGCCGCCAAGCGCGCTGATGCTGCCGATGATGAGCCCGCCGCCAAGCGCGCTGTCGAAGCCGATGAGGCGTCCGTGGCCAAAGACCAGGCGTTTTCCTGGAAGGACGACTTCGGGCGCCCCGACGCCATGATCGACGCGCTCGGGGCCCAGCGCATGCTCGAGGTGGTGGACGAGCGCGCGCAGGAGGCTCCCGCCGCCCAGGAGCCCCAGGGGCCCAAGGAGTCCTCCGGCGGGGGGCTGAGCGGGGCCGAGATGACCATCTCGCTCGTGCTCGGGCTCGTGCTCGGCGTGGTGCTCTTCATCGTGGCGCCGGCCTTCCTCACCAACCTCATCGTGGGCGAGTACGACCAGAGCACGCTTGCGTGGAACGCCGTGGACGGCCTGCTGCGCGTGGCGGTGTTCGTGTTCTACATCTGGCTCATCGGGCGCATGCAGGACATCCGCCGCATGTTCATGTACCACGGCGCCGAGCACAAGACCATCCACTGCTACGAGCACGGCCTGCCGCTCACGCCCGAGAACGCGCGGCGGTTCCCGCGCCTGCACGTGCGCTGCGGCACGGCGTTCCTCATCATGGTCATGATCATCGCCATCCTGGTGTACACCGTCGTTCCCCTGAACGCGCTCATCGCGGGGCTCGGGGTGCCTGACGGCGCGCCGAAGCTCGCGCTCGTCATCGCGTCGCGCATCGTGCTCATGCCGCTCATCGCGGGCATCAGCTACGAGATCACGGTGAAGTGGGCGGGGAGCCACCCCGACAACCCGCTCGTGAAGGTGATCCTGTGGCCGGGCATGCAGATGCAGTACCTCACCACCAACGAGCCCGACGACGAGCAGCTCGAGTGCGCGATAGCCGCCATGCAGCGCGTCCTCGTCCGCGAGGAGGCCGCAGCCGCGGCCGCGCAGGCCGCAGCTTCCCCGGAGGCCGCCGCTGCGTAAGCCATCCCGGCCGCGGAGGCCGCACTGGCCGCGCAATCTTCCCTGGAGGCCGCACAGGCTGCCCAGTCTGCCTCCTGAAAGTTGGCATTTGCGGGATTTCCCCAGCCGCGCGGCTAAATCGTGTATGCTATCGCATGCTGCGCCGACCGAGCGCAGCCTCGCCGTCGGCCCCGCCGAAGGCGAGCCATCCCCGCACACGTTAATAAACAAGTGGGGTCATCGTGTGATTGAGCGCCGCGGCTTGCCTTCACGTGCAGGCTTGGAGCGGCAGACGAGAAGGAGGAACCGCGTGAAGCTGGTGGTAACCGAGAAGAACGACGCGGCCCAGAAGATCGCCGACTTGCTCGGCGCGACGAAGCCCAAGTCCGACAAGGTGTTCAACACGCCGGTGTACCGGTTCGAGCTCGACGGTGAGGAGTGGGTGACCATCGGATTGCGCGGCCACATCCTCGAGCCCGACTTCGCGCCGCAGCTCGTGTACAAGAAGCGCGGCGGCTGGCAGGGCGTCACCGCCGACGGCGAGGTCGTCCCCGCCAGCATTCCCTCCACGCTCGCGCGCCCGCCCTTCAAGAAGAAGAAGCCCTTCACCGAGGACGGCGTCGACCTCAAGGGCTGGAAGATGGAGGCGCTGCCGTACCTGGCGTACGCGCCCATCGAGAAGCTGCCCAAGGAGAAGGACATCATCCGCAGCTTGAAGAACCTCGCGAAGAAGGCCGACTCCATCGTCATCGCTACCGACTTCGACCGCGAGGGCGAGCTCATCGGCTCGGACGCGCTTTCGTGCTGCCGTGAGGTGAACAAGACCGCCCCCGTGAGCCGCGCGCGCTACTCGGCGTTCACGAAGCCCGAGATCCAGGGCGCGTTCTCGAACTTGGTGGAGATGGACGACAACCTGGCCGCCGCCGGCGCCTCGCGCCAGGACATCGACCTGATCTGGGGCGCGGCGCTCACGCGCTACCTCACGCTCGTGAAGTTCGCGGGCTACGGCAACGTGCGCTCCTCAGGGCGCGTGCAGACCCCCACGCTCGCGCTCATCGTGGCGCGCGAGCGCGAGCGCATGGCGTTCGTCCCGCAGGACTACTGGGTGATCAAGGGCGCCTTCGACGCCGCCGCGCAGGTCGGCCCCACCGACGGGGCGGGGGAGGGAGCCTTCGAGGCGGGGCACGCCACGGCGCGCTTCAAGTCCGAGGCCGAGGCGACCGCGGCCATGGAGCACGTGGCGGGCGCCGCAAGCGCGCGCGTGGCCTCCGTGGAGAAGAAGAAGCGCCGCGTGCCGCCGCCCGTGCCGTTCAACACCACCGCGCTCATGGCCGCGGCCTCGGCCGAGGGCCTCACGCCCGCGCGCACCATGCGCATCGCCGAGAGCCTCTACATGGACGGCTACATCTCCTACCCCCGCGTCGACAACACGGTGTACCCCGCGTCGCTCGACCTCGCCGAGGTGGTGCGCACCATCGCGGGCAACCCGGCGTACGCCCCCACGTGCAAGGCGCTGCTCGCGAAGGGCAAGCTCACCGCCACGCGCGGCAAGAAGGAGACCACCGACCACCCGCCCATCTACCCTACGGCGAAGGCCACGCCGGACGACCTGCCCGCCGCCGAGTACAAGCTCTACAACCTGGTGGCGCGGCGCTTTCTGGCCACGCTGTCGGACGCGGCCGTGGTGGAGGGCACCAAGGTCACGCTCGACGTGGCCGGCGAGCCCTTCGTGGCCAAGGGCGACGTGCTCGTGCAGGCGGGCTTCCGCAGCATCTACCCCTACGGGCTGAAGAAGGACGAGCAGCTGCCCGCCCTCGAGCAGGGCGCGCAGGTGGCCTTCAACGGCGCCACCTGCACCAAGAAGCAGACCGAGCCGCCGGCGCGCTACAGCCAGGGCAAGCTCATCCAGGAGATGGAGAAGCTGGGGCTGGGCACCAAGTCGACGCGCCACTCGATCATCGAGCGCCTCTACGCGGTGAAGTACGTGCAGAACGACCCCATCGAGCCCTCGCAGCTCGGCATCGCGGTGATCGACGCGCTCGACAAGTTCGCGCCGCACATCACGCATCCCGACATGACGGCAGAGCTCGAGGAGGAGATGGACAACATCGCCGAGGGCAAGACCACGCGCGAGGCCGTGGTGAGCACCTCGCGCGACCTTCTGGCCCAGCAGCTGGCCGACCTCATGCCGCACTCCGAGGAGGTCAAGGACGCGCTCGCCGACGCCGTGGCGGCTGACGCCTACGTGGGGCCGTGCCCCAAGTGCGGGCGCGACCTGCAGCTGCGCGCGAGCCAGAAGACGAAGTCCATGTTCATCGGGTGCGCCGGCTGGCCCGACTGCGACGTGACCTACCCGCTGCCGAAGGGCAAGGTGGAGTCCGTGCCCGAGGCGTGCCCCACCTGCGGCATGCCGCAGGTGAAGGTGACGGCCTTCCGCACGAAGCCGCGCACCGTGTGCATCGACCCCGCCTGCCCCACCAACCAGGAGCCCGAGGTGATGGTGGGCCTGTGCCCGAACTGCGGCGACAGGGGCGTCGACGCCAAGCTCATCGCGCGGCGCAACCCGCGCACGCTCAAGCGCTCGATCACCTGCGAGAACTTCGAGACGTGCCAGACGCGCTACCCGCTGCCCCAGTACGGCAAGCTCACCGCCACCGACGAGGCGTGCGAGCACTGCGGCGCGCCGATGGTGATCGTGACCACCGCGCGCGGCCCGTGGAAGCTCTGCCCGAACTTCGACTGCCCCGGCAAGGCCGAGGAGGAGAAGAAGAAGGCGGCGAAGAAGCCTGCCGCGAAGAAGAAGGCTCCTGCGCGCAAGAAGAAGTAGCGAAGCTCGTGCCCCTACTGCGCGGCTTGCTCGATGGCGCGGTAGAGGTCGCCGCCGCGGGCGTCGACGGCGACGAAGGCGGGGAAGTCCTCGAGCTCAAGGCGGCGCAGCGCCTCGGTGCCCAAGTCCTCCCAGGCCACGAGCTCGCTCTTCGCCACATGCGTGGCCAGGAGCGCCGCGATGCCGCCCACGCACGCGAAGTACACGCTGCCCGTCGCGCGGCATGCCTCCACTACCTCGGGCGAGCGCTTCCCCTTGCCGACGCACGCCACGATGCCGGCCTCCATGAGCGTTGGCGTGGCGAAGTCCATGCGGCTCGCGGTGGTGGGCCCGACCGACCCCAGGGGACGGCCGGCAGCTGGCGGGGTGGGCCCGGCGTAGAAGAGCGTGGCGCCCTCAAGGCCGAAGGGCAGCGCCCCGTCGGCGCGCAGGGCCTCGAGCGCGCGCGCATGCCCCGCATCGCGCATGGTGTACACGGGGCCGGAGAGGAGCACCTCGTCGCCGATGCGCAGATCCGCCACGTCCTCACGCGCCAGCGGCAGCGTCAGCTTGATCGGGTCGCTCATCGCGCGCCTCCTTTCGCCCGAGGGCCTTCGCCGGCCTCAGCGCCCGCAGCTCCTGCGGCGTCGGCGGCGCAGGCGGCGGTGCCGCCGTCCCACGGCACGAGCTCGACCGACTTCGAGCGCATGGCGCAGCAGCCCATGTTCACCGCCACCGGCAGGGCGGCGATGTGGCAGGGCGCCGTCTCGAGGTGCACGGCGAGCGCGGTGGGCGAGCCGCCGAGCGCCGCCGGTCCGATGCCGAGCGCGTTCACCTCGTCGAGCAGCTCGCGCTCGAACGCCGCGGCCTCCTCGCTCTGCGCGGGGGAGCCCACCGCGCGCAGCAGCGCGTGCTTCGCGAGGCCCGCGACCTTGTCGAACGTGCTGCCCACGCCGAGGCCGACCACGAGCGGCGGGCAGGCGTTCGCGGCCTTCTCGCGCACGCAGTCGAGCACCACCTTGCGCACGCCGTCCGCGCCGGCACCCGGCGGCAGCATGACCACGCGGCTCGCGTTGTCCGAGCCGCCGCCCTTGAGCAGCACGTGCAGCGTGGCGCCGGCGCCGCTCACCAGCTTGACCTCGCAGAACGCAGGCGTGTTGTCGCGCGTGTTCGTGCGGTCGAACAGCGCGTCGGCCAGCACGCTCATGCGCAGCCGCCCGTCGGCGTAGGCGCGCGCCACCGCGTCATCCACCTGCGAGAACACGTTGCCGGGGACTGCGAGCTCGCTTCCGACCTCCAAGCACACCCACACGGTGCCCGTGTCCTGGCAGATGGGCACGGCGTCAGCCTCGCCGATGGCCGCGTTCTCCAGGATCTGCCCAAGGACGCTGGCGCCCTTGTCCGAGTCGCCGGCTCGCAGGCTGTCGAGCGCCGACTTGACGGCACGTCTGAAGTCGGGGCGCAGCGTGGTGGCGCATTCACGGATGGCGTCGTAGGTTGCCGACGCCACGCGCTCAGGCGAGAGCGCGGGCGCGGTTTGGTTGCCTTGCGGCATAGGTCTCTCCCTCATCGCTCGGTGCTTTTGCCCGCAGGAGCAGGCATGTCCTCTGTGAATAGTGTAATCCATGCGTGACCTCGCGGGCGCGCAAAGGCATAAGGTATACAATATCGAGGTTAAGTAGGAAAACGAAGCAAACGCGACGGCGCTCGGGCGCCGCCGTTTCACGATAGCGAGGAAAACCCATGGACATCGCAGAAGAGTCGCTTGGTCTGCACGAGCAGTGGCGCGGCAAGATCGCCACCACGCCGAAGATGGACATCGCCACGCGCCATGACCTGGCGTGCGCCTACACGCCCGGCGTGGCCGAGTCCTGCAAGGTGATCGCGAAGAACCCTGACGCCGCCTACGACTACACCATCAAGTCGAACACCGTGGCCGTGGTCTCCGACGGCAGCGCGGTTCTGGGACTGGGCAACATCGGGCCTCTGGCCGCCATGCCGGTCATGGAGGGCAAGGCGGCGCTGTTCAAGACGTTCGGCGGCGTGGACGCGTTCCCCATCTGCCTCGACACGCAGGACACCGAGGAGATCATCAAGGCGTGCATCCAGATCGCGCCGGCGTTCGGCGGCATCAACCTGGAGGACATCTCGGCGCCGCGCTGCTTCGAGATCGAGGCGCGCCTGAACGACGCGCTCGACATCCCGGTGTTCCACGACGACCAGCACGGCACCGCCATCGTGGTGCTCTCGGGCATCATCAACGCGCTGCGCCTGGTGGGCAAGAGCAAGGAGGACGCGCGCGTGGTGGTGAACGGCGCGGGCTCGGCGGGCATCGCCATCGCGAAGCTGCTGCTGTCCTACGGCTTCACCACGCTCACCATGTGCGACCGCGCGGGAATCCTGTGGTCGGGCTACGAGGGGATCAACGGCGCCCAGCGCGCCATGCTCCAGTGGACGAACCTCGAGGACGAAAGCGGCACGCTCGCCGACGCCATGCGCGGGGCCGACATCGTCATCGGCGTGTCGGCGCCCGGTGTCATCAGCCAGGACATGGTGGCCTCCATGGCGCCGGACGCCATCGTGTTCGCCATGGCCAACCCCACGCCCGAGATCTTCCCCGACGAGGCGAAGGCCGCGGGCGCGCGCGTGGTGGGCACGGGGCGCTCGGACTTCCCGAACCAGGTGAACAACGTGATCGCGTTCCCCGGCATCTTCAAGGGCGCGCTCGAGGCGCGCGCCGAGCGCATCACCGAGCCCATGAAGCTCGCGGCGGCCGAGGCGCTCGCGTCGCTCGTGTCCGACGAGGAGCTCTGCGAGGACTTCATCATGCCCGACCCGTTCGACCCGCGCGTGGCCGAGTGCGTGGCGCGCGCGGTGCGCACCTGCGCGCTCGAGGCTCGCGCCGCGAGCCGCGCCTAGGCGCGGGCACGGAGCGCGCATGGGCATGACCGCATCCGCACCAAGCAGCCGCGGCGTCTTCGTCACCTTCGAGGGGGGAGACGGCGCGGGCAAGACGACCCACATCGGGTTTCTGGCCGACGCCCTGGAGGAACGGGGCGCGGAGGTGGTGCGCCTGCGCGAGCCGGGCGGCACGCCGGTGGGCGAGGCGCTGCGCGCGGTGGTGCTCGACCCCGCGCACGAGAGCTTGGCGGACGAGGCGGAGCTGCTCATCTACGAGGCCGCGCGCGCCCAGATCGTCGCCGAGGTGATAGAGCCGGCGCTCGAGCGCGGCGCGGTGGTCCTGTGCGACCGCTTCCTCGACTCCACGGTGGCCTACCAGGCGTTCGGCCGCGGGCTCGACCGCGCGTTCGTGGACGCGGCCAACCGCTTCTCCACGCGCGGGATCATGCCCGACCGCACGCTGCTCATGACGTGCGGGGGCCCCGAGGAGGGGCTCGTCCGCGTGGGCGCGCGCCGCGCCGCCGCCGACCGGCTCGAGCAGGCGGGCGCGGCGTTCCACGAGCGCGTGGCGGCGGGCTTCGCGGCCATTGCGCAGGAGGACTCCGCGCGCGTGAGGGTCATCAGCTCGGACGGCCCGCGCTCGGTCACGGCGGCGATGATCTTCCACGCGCTGAGCGACCTGTTCCCCTGGATGGCCGACGCGCGCATCTGCGACGAGGAGTACTTCGCCGTGCTCGACGTGCCGGGCGGGCGCGCTGCGGGCGCGACGCCCCGGGCTTCCCAAGCAGGCGCGACGTCCCGGGCGTCCCAGTCCCCGCGAGCTTCCCGGTCGTCCCAGGAGCGCGCCCGTGGCTGACGCGTTCGAGAACATACTCGGCCAGCCGAAGGTGCGCGACTTCCTGCGCACGAGCGTGAAGTCCGAGCGCGTGACGCACGCGTACCTGTTCACGGGCCCGGCGGGCTCGAACAAGACGGCGGCCGCCTACGCCCTCGCCCAGGCGCTCATGTGCCCGAAGGGCCCGCGCGGCCCGCGCGGCGGCATGTGCGGCGCGTGCGACGCCTGCGCGCGCATCAAGCGCCAGAAGCACCCCGACGTGCGCTTCTTCGCGCCGGCGGGCGCGTCGGGCTACCTCGTCGAGCAGATCCGCGAGATCGTGGCCGACACGGCGCTCGCCCCCATCCAGGCCCAGAAGAAGGTCTACATCCTCGACCGCGTCGACCTGCTCGGCACGAGCGCGGCCAACGCGTTTCTGAAGACCCTCGAGGAGCCCCCGGCCGACGTGGTGCTCATCCTGCTCGGCCGCACGCGCGAGAGCGTGCTGCCCACCATCCTCTCGCGCTGCCAGGTGGTGCCCTTCCGGCACATCCCGGCCACCGAGGCGGCGGGCATCGTGAGCCAGAACACGGGCGCGCCCGTCGCGCAGGCGCGCATGGCCGTGGAGGCGTGCGGCGGCTCCATCACGCGCGCCATCGAGTTTCTGCGCGCGCCGGGAAACGAGCGGCTGGCCTTCCGCGGCGAGGTGCTCGCGGTCATGGCGTCGCTCGCGCACGCCGACGACTGGGACGTCATCGGGTACGCGCGCACGCTCGTGGAGAAGTCGAAGGCGCCGCTCGACGAGGTGCGCGCCGCCCAGGAGGCCGAGCTGGCCGAGAACGCCGACTTCCTCGCGAAGTCGGCCATCCGCCAGATCGAGGCGCGCAACAAGCGCCAGATCACGGCGAAGACGAGCGAGTACCTGCGCCAGACCACCGCGATCATCGGCTCGTGGCTGCGCGACGTGTGCGCCACGTGCGCGGGCGCGCCCGAGCTGGTCATCAACGTCGACGCGCGCGAGAGCATCGAGGCCGCCGCGCGCACCTCCGACGTGGCCCGCGCGTCGCGCGCGCTGTCCTGCGTGCGCGTGGCCGAGCAGGCGCTTGCCTATAATGTATCCCCAGAAACGTGCATCGACGCGTTGCTGTTCGAAGTGAGAGAGGTTCTGCATGGTTCGGGTCGCACCGATTAATCTTGCCTACAATCCCCGCACGCTGTGGTTCGACCCCGGCGAGCTCGACGTGCCCAAGGGCGCGCCCGTGGTGGTCGACACCGCGCGCGGCACCGAGTTCGGCAGGGCGGCCAGCGACGTGATCGAGGTGCCGCACGCCGAGATAAAGGCCCTGAAGACCCCGCTGCGCCGCGTGCTGCGCCTCGCCACCGACGAGGACGTCGAGCGGTCGCGCGAGATGGAGAAGCGGGGCCGCGAGGCGCTGCCCGTGTTCAAGCGCATGGTGGCGGAGGCGAGCGCCGAGATGCACCCGGTGTCGGTGGAGTTCCTGCTCGACGGCGACAAGGCCGTCTTCTACTTCGAGGCCGAGGACCGCATCGACTTCCGCGACCTGGTGCGCAAGCTGGCCGCGCACTTCCACGTGCGCATCGACATGCGCCAGATCGGCGTGCGCGACGAGGCGCGCATCGTGGGCGGCCTGGGCCACTGCGGGCAGGAGCTGTGCTGCAAGCGCATGGGCGGCGAGTTCAACCCGGTGTCCATCCGCATGGCCAAGGAGCAGGACCTCTCGCTGAACCCTCAGAAGATCTCGGGTCTGTGCGGGCGCCTCATGTGCTGCCTGCGCTACGAGTACGACGCCTACAAGGACTTCAAGTCGCGCGCGCCGAAGGCCAACGCCACCGTGCAGACGCCCGCGGGGCCGGCCAAGGTGGTCGAGCTCGACGTGCCGCGCGAGGTGGTGTCGCTGAAGGTGGAGGGCGAGAAGCCCGTGAAGGTGCCGCTTGCCGACTTCGACGAGCCCGAGGAGGGCGCGCGCCCGAGCGTCGTGGGCGACGACGCGTGGGACGCCGCCACCGCCGACGCGTCATCAGGCTACGCCTCCGATCCGGTGACGTTCCTCACCTCGCAGTTCACCGGCTCCGACAAGCTGGCCGAGGCCGGCTCGGTGCGCCGCACGCCGGGCGGCAAGGCGAAGCGCTCCGAGGGCGGCAAGGGCTCTGCGGGCTCCTCGGCGAAGTCGCGGGGACGCGGCGGCTCGCGGGGACGCGGCGGGGCCGCCGCGCACGGCGGGTCGGCCTCCGCGGCTGACGAGACGCGCAAGCCGCGCCGCCGCCGCTCCACCAAGATCGCGGCGGGGGAGGGCGCGCAGACCGTCAAGGTCGAGCATCCCGAGCGCTCCGAGCGCGGGGAGCGTCCCGAGCGCCCCAGCCGCGCCGAGCGCGCC